>NZ_JBEZHM010000029.1:0-100443 GCF_040650575.1 Streptomyces sp. NPDC048659
GGACTCGGGGCGCTCCGTCACCGCGGCGATCTTGGTGATCGGGATGGCGGAGGTGTTGGAGGCGAGCACGGCGCCGTCCTTGGCGACCTTGTCGACCCGTTCGTTCAGGTCCGGGGCCTCCGCCCTTCGTGCGCGTCAGGCGGTCTCGGCCGCCCGGCGCTCGGTGTAGATGTCCGGCTCCAGGTAGATGACCCGGGCGATCGGGACGGCGGCCCGGATGCGCTCCTCGGCCGCGTTGATCGCGGCGGCGACCTCGGCGGCGGTGTCGCCGCCCTGGACGCCGATCTTGGCCGCGACCAGCAGCTCCTCGGGGCCGAGGTGCAGGGTGCGCATGTGGATGAGGCGGGTGACGGTGTGGCCGTCGACGATCGCGGCCTCGATCCGCTTCACCTCGTCGAGCCCGGCGGCCTCGCCGAGGAGCAGCGACTTGGTCTCGGCCGCGAGCACGATCGCGATGAGGACGAGCAGCACGCCGATGCAGACCGTGCCGATGCCGTCCCAGACGCCGTTGCCGGTCAGCAGCGCCAGGCCGACGCCGCCGAGGGCGAGGACGAGGCCGATGAGGGCGCCGAGGTCCTCCAGGAGGACGACGGGCAGCTCGGGGGCCTTGGCCCGGCGCACGAACTCCTTCCAGGACAGCGAGCCGCGGAGCTGGTTCGACTCCTTGATCGCGGTCCGGAAGGAGAAGGACTCCGCGACGATCGCGAAGAGGAGGACGCCGACCGGCCAGTACCACGCCTCGATCGCGTGCGGGTGCTTGATCTTCTCGTAGCCCTCGTAGATGGCGAACATGCCGCCGACGGAGAAGAGCACGATGGAGACGAGGAAGGCGTAGATGTACCGCTCGCGGCCGTAGCCGAAGGGGTGCTGCGGGGTGGCCTCGCGCTGGGCGCGCTTGCCGCCGAGGAGGAGCAGCCCCTGGTTGCCGGAGTCGGCCAGGGAGTGCACCGACTCGGCGAGCATCGAGGACGAACCGCTGAAGAGGAACGCCACGAACTTGGCTGCGGCGATCGCGAGGTTGGCGGCGAGCGCCGCCACGATCGCCTTGGTTCCGCCTGACGCGCTCATGGGTCTACGTGTTCCCTTCGTCGCTGCTACGGGCCGCGGTGGTGCCGCCCTACTGCCGTCGTTCGGCCGGTCATTGTCGCATCAGGCCACGACGGTGGCACGGAAGAGCGTTCCGGCGCCGGACAGTTCGGTCGTTTCGCCCGCCGGGACGAAGACCGAGTCGCCGGGCGCGAGCGCGGCGCCGTTCACGACGGGGCGGCCGGCGGTGGCGAGCAGGATCTGCGGGGTCGCCGTGGTGAGGGCGGTGGGGGCGGCGCCCTCGGGGCGTACGAAACGGGAGAGGCGGAATTCGTCGATGGGGGTCTCGTAGACCTCCTCGCCCGCCGGGGACGCCTCCGGGCGCAGGATGCCCGGGTCCATCGGCTCGAAGCGGACCACCCGAAGGAGTTCCGGCACGTCGACGTGCTTGGGGGTGAGGCCGCAGCGCAGCACGTTGTCGGAGTTGGCCATGATCTCGACGCCGAGGCCGTCGAGGTAGGCGTGCGGCACCCCGGCGCCGAGGAAGAGGGCCTCGCCGGGCTGGAGGGTCACCTGGTTGAGCAGCATGGCGGCGATGACGCCGGGGTCGTTGGGGTAGTGGTGGGCGATCTGGGCGTACGTGGCGTACGCGCCGCCCAGCCGGCCCGCCGCGGCGGCGGCTTCGGCGACGGTGGGGGCGAGCTCCTCGCGGTCGGCGGTGAGGAGCGCCGTCAGGACCTCGCGCAGGGCGGCCTCGGCCGGGTGGGCGTGGAGGAGGTCGACGTACGGCTTGAGGGTGTCGACGCCGAGCGCGGCGAGCGTGTCGGCCGCGTCGATCGGGTCGCGGAAGCCGCACAGGCCGTGGAAGCGGGTGAGCGCACAGATCAGCTCGGGCTTGTGGTTGGCGTCCTTGTAGTTGCGGTGCGGCGCGTCGAGCGGGACACCCGCGGCCTCCTCGGCGGCGAAGCCCTCGCGGGCCTGGGTGAGGTCGGGGTGGACCTGGAGGGAGAGGGGCGCGCCGGCGGCGAGGATCTTGAAGAGGAAGGGGAGGTGCGGGCCGAACTTCTCGACGGCCGCCGGGCCCAGTTCGCGTACGGGGTCGGCGTCGACGACCTCGTTGAGGGGACCCCGGTCGGTGCGGGAGGGGGCGCCGGGGTGGGCCCCCATCCACATCTCGGCCTGGGGCTCGCCGGTGGGGGCGAGGCCGAGCAGTTCCGGGATGGCCGTCGTCGATCCCCAGGCGTAGGGGCGGACGGTGTTGGCGAGGCGGTCCATGGGGCTTCCAGCTCTTTTCAGTGCGATGGGTGCGGTGATGGACGTGGGGGCCGTGGGGACTGCGGGGGCTTTGGGGTCTGTGAGGGCTGTGGGGGTCCGTGAGGAGTCTGTGGTCTGTGAGGGCTGTGGGGTCTTTGGTGGGTGTGTGGGTCGTGGGGCTTGTTGGGGCTGTGAGGACTCGGGGTCTGTCGGGTCCGCCGGGTCCGTCGGGTCTGTCTACAGGGGCTGTGGGGACGTCAAGGGGCCGCCGCGGGGCCGCTCGGTGAAGGGCCGGGGGCCGCGGCGGGTGCCGTGGGCGGTGCGGGGGCCGTACGGGGTGGTGGGCGCGGGGCGGGTCATGGTGCCGGGGTGGTCAGCGGGGGGACAGGCCCGCGGAGGCGAGGGAGAGGTAGACGGCGGCGAAGTCGGTCACCGCGAGGAGTTCGGCCAGCGCCTCCAGCGCCGTGCCCTCCTCCGGCTCCAGCTCGCTGAGGGCCGTGCCGTGGCCGAGGACGAGCTCGCGGGCCGCGGGCGCGGCGCTGAGGGCGCCGGTCTCCGGGTCCACCGGGCTCTCGGGGCCGGGGGTCTCCGGGCCGGGGCTCTCCGCGGGCGGTGTGCCGTCCGCCCGCTCCCGTCCGGCCCCGGGCGCCCGGCCCCTGCGGGTGGCGCGGTCGCGGAGCAGGACGACCCGGGCGCGCAGGGCCTGCGGCTCGTCGACGCGGTCGCGGAAGAAGTCGTCGGGGTCGGCGGCCGCCGCGTAGTCCCCCGCCAGGAGGACGCCGTGGGCCGGCATGGCCTCCGGGAGCTCGGCGGCGAGGGCGGGCAGGCCGGCGAGCTCGGCGAGGACGGCGGCGAAGCGGCGGCCGGCCGGGCCCGCGGCCTGGCCCTCGGTCCAGATCAGCGGGAGCGCGTCGGCGAGTTCGGCGGCCAGGGTCTTGGCCGGGTTGCCGTAGGTCGCGATGGCCGGGCCGCAGCGCTCGGCCGTGCGGTCCAGGCGGTCGGCGACCTGCTCCAGGGCCTCCGGCGGGGCGTCGACGAGGCCGACGCGGTCCAGCAGCGCGAGGAGCGGGGTGAACAGGGCCCAGAGCGCGCCGGGGCTCGCGGCGAGCGTCTCGCCGTACTCCGCGACGGTCTCGTGCGGGGCCATGGCCATGGGCACGAGCAGGCCGTGGGCGCGGCCGACGGCCTCGGCGAGCGGGGAGGTCTTCGGGGCGACGGCGACGACGGTGATGCCGCGGCGGTACGCCTGTTCGGCGAGGAGTCCGAGGCCCGGTTCGGAGCCGTCCGTCGTCGGGATGAGCAGCAGGTCCACGGAGCCGGCCCAGCCGGGCAGGGCCCAGCGCAGGGCGCCGGCCGCGGGGGCGACGCCGGTGGGGGCGAGGCGGATGACCGGGGCGGCCGCGCCCGCCAGGGCGCCGACGAGGTCCGCGACACCGGCGGCGGCGGTGCCGGGGCCCGCGACGAGGACGGCGCGCGGGCGGCCCTCGGGGCGGAGCTCCGCGATGCCCGCCTCGGTGGCGTGCCGGGCGGCGGTCCTGACCCGGGCGCCGGCCTCGGCGGCGCCGCGGAGCAGGCCGCGGCGGTCGGCGAGGGCGAGGGCGTCCGGATCGTCGAGGAGCGTCTCGTCGAGCATGTCGGCCTCCGGTCGTCGGAGCGGGGCCGGCCGGTGTCGGCCGGCGTGGTCTTCCCCCGGGTCTCCCCGTCACCCGTCGCGCGGGTCGGCGGGTCGCCCCGTCATCGTCGCGCCGGGCGCGGGTCGCCCTGTCGCCCGTTACGCGGGGCGGCGGGCCTCGTCGACGAGGAGGACCGGGATGCCGTCGCGGACCGGGTAGGCGAGGCCGCAGTCGGCCGCCGTGCAGACCAGCTCCGGGGTCTCCTGCGCCGTCCGGTCGTCGAGGGGAGCGTGGCAGGCCGGGCAGGCCAGGATCTCCAGGAGGCCGGCGTCGAGCTGCGGCATGTCGGGTCCCTTCGGGGGCGGGCGTTTCTGCGGTCGCGGGCCAGGTCAGCCTACCGCCGGGAGCGGGGGGTGTGCGGTCGGCGGCCCGGTGGGGCCGGGCCGGGGGGGGGGACCGGGTCCCCCGCCCCGCCGACAGCCAGGCCCTAGCCGCGTACGAGCTTGAGGACCTCGTCGCGGAGTTCGGTCATCGTGGGCTCGGTGCGGGCCTCGATGTTGAGGCGGAGGAGGGGCTCCGTGTTGGAGGCGCGGAGGTTGAACCACCAGTCGGCGGCGGTGACCGTCAGGCCGTCGAGGTCGTCGAGGGTGACGCCGTCGCGGCCCTCGTACGCCTCGCGGACCGCGGCCAGCCGGCCCGCCTGGTCGTCGACGGTGGAGTTGATCTCGCCGGAGGCCGCGTAGCGGTCGTAGGCGGCGACCAGGGCCGACAGCGGGCCGTCCTGGCCGCCGAGGGCGGCGAGGACGTGGAGCGCGGCGAGCATGCCGGTGTCCGCGTTCCAGAAGTCCTTGAAGTAGTAGTGCGCGGAGTGCTCGCCGCCGAAGACGGCGCCGGTCTTCGCCATCTCCTCCTTGATGAAGGAGTGGCCGACGCGGGTGCGGACGGGCGTGCCGCCGTGCTCGCGGACGACCTCGGGGACGGACCAGGAGGTGATCAGGTTGTGGATGACCGTGCCGCCCGGGTTCTTGGCGAGTTCGCGCGCGGCGACGAGGGCGGTGATGGCCGACGGGGAGACCGGGTCGCCGTTCTCGTCGACGACGAAGCAGCGGTCGGCGTCGCCGTCGAAGGCGAGGCCGAGGTCGGCGCCCTCGGCGCGGACGCGGGCCTGGAGGTCGACGATGTTCTTCGGGTCGAGCGGGTTGGCCTCGTGGTTCGGGAAGGTGCCGTCGAGCTCGAAGTACATCGGGATCACGTCGAGCGGCAGGCCGCCGAGGACGGTGGGGACGGTGTGGCCGCCCATGCCGTTGCCCGCGTCCACCACGACCTTGAGGGGTCGGATGGCGGAGAGGTCGACGAGGGAGAGCAGGTGGGCCGCGTAGTCCGCCAGGGTCTCGCGCTTGGTGACCGTGCCCTCGGTGGGGGCCGCCGCGGGGGCGCCCTCGTCCGACCAGCGCTCGACGAGCTCGCGGATCTCGCCGAGGCCGGTGTCCTGGCCGACCGGGGCGGCGCCCGCGCGGCACAGCTTGATGCCGTTGTACTGGGCGGGGTTGTGCGAGGCGGTGAACATGGCGCCCGGCAGGGCCAGCGCGCCGGAGGCGTAGTACAGCTGGTCCGTGGAGCAGAGTCCGATCAGCGTCACGTCCGCGCCCTGGCGGGCCGCGCCGCGGGCGAACGCGGCGGACAGGCCCGGCGAGGACGGGCGCATGTCGTGGCCGATGACGATCGCGTCGGCGTCCGTCACCTTCACGAAGGCCGCGCCGAAGAGTTCGGCGAGTCCCTCGTCCCACTGATCCGGCACCACCCCGCGGACGTCGTACGCCTTCACGATCTGCGACAGGTCAGCAGCCACGGATCAACCCTCCTGAAGTCTCGGCAACACCGACGCGCGGAATGCGGCGCGCGTGCGGAACGCCCAAACTACCCGGGAAGGGACCTTGATCAGTTTTCGGGGAGCCGGTTCTCGCCGGGGAGTCAGTTCTCGGGGGAACGGAGCACCCGGAGGTGGCCCCGGCGGCCGACCTCCGTGGGGTCGCCGCCGCGTCCGCCGCCCTTGCCGCCGGCCTCGGCCGCGCGCTCCTGGGGGCGGGCCGCCTCGCGGACCGCGTTGGCGAGGGCTTCGAGGTCGTCGCCGCTGGGGCGGGCGGGGGCGGAGCCGTCGGTGAGGCGCACGACCTCCCAGCCGCGCGGGGCGGTGAGGCGCTCGCTGTGCTCGGCGCACAGGTCGTAGCAGTGGGGCTCGGCGTAGGTGGCGAGCGGGCCGAGGACCGCGGTCGAGTCGGCATAGACGTACGTCAGTGTCGCGACGGCAGGCCGGCCGCACGCAGTGCGCGAACAGCGACGTACAGGGCTCACGACGTTGGACGGTACCGCACTCTTGAGCGGGCCGCGACGACTCGCCCCCAGGTCACTCCACCGTGTCGTGGTGTGACGTCCGCCACGGGACCGTTCCGGGCGCCCGTTCCGACCTGCGGAAGGGCCCCGCCGCGCCGGGCGCGGCGGGGCGGGATCCGGACATCACGGCGTACCGATTCGGTCGGTCACGGCCAGATGGCCGATCACGGGCGGCCCGGAAATCGGGCCCGTGTGTGGCCGGAACGCTCGGCTTCCGACAGTCCGGCCGGCCGGGGCGGGGTCCGGGGGCGGGCAAGGGAAGCTCGTGGAAGACCGGAGAGAGTTACGCTGCGTCAGTGACCGAACCCACCAGCAGCAAGGACAGCCCCGCGCCCCGGGTGCGGCGCCGCGACCGGCACGGCCGGGGGATGCGGGGGCCGGTCGCCCCGCCGCAGGTGCCGCTGTCGGCGAGCCGGGCGGACACCTTCCGGGATCTGGTGCTGGACTCCGTGGAGCGGCTGGAGCGGCGCTGGCCGCAGCTCGCGGACGTGGAGTTCCTGGTCATGGAGGTCCCGCCGACGCCGGCGGGCGAGGCCGTGGTGGCGCTGGGCGGTTCGGCGCCGGCGGAGAAGGGCGAGCCGGCCCGGGTGGTGGTCTACCGGCGGCCGGTGGAGATCCGCTCCAAGAGCCGTGACGAGCGGGCGCTGCTGGTCCACGAGGTGGTGGTGGAGCAGGTGGCCGAGCTGCTGGGGCTCTCCCCCGAGTCCGTGGATCCGCGGTACGGGCAGGACGAGCAGGACTGAGCCCCCGGGTTCGGGCGGGACGCGTTCGCGCCGGGGGCCGCACCACTCTTACGGGAGCCCCGCACCACCCGTACGGGGTGCGGGGGCCGCTCTGGGCCTGCCCTAGTCGTCCAGGACCGACAGGTCCTGCCGGGCGGTGGGGACGATGACGCTGCCCCGGTCGTCCTCGAGGTTCTGGACCGTGAACATGGGGATGCCGTCGCGCGGCAGCTCCAGCGTGCGGGAGCCGTGGACGGGGCCGCCCGAGAGGCGCTCGACGGTCAGCGCGTAGCTGCCCTTCAGGCCCTCGGGGACGGGGGCCGGGAGCGTCGTGGTCGTCCCGGCCTTGAGGGTGAGCTTCTTGGTGACCGGGGTGCCGCCCTCCGAGCCCGCCGAGGCGGTGATCATGACCTCGGCGCCGGCGCCGGGGGCGGTCAGGGAGAGCGTGGAGCCCTTGGCGCGGTTGTCGGCGACGGTCGCGCGGCCCTCGATGGCGCCGGCCGCCGGGATGAAGGCGACCTCCTGCCGGTCGCCCTTGCCCCGGACGACCTGGAGCGCGGCGACGACGGGCGTCCGCTTCTTCGGGTCGGACGGGGTCAGCAGGAGCGAGCCGGGCTCGCCGCGCATGAGGTCCTTGAGGTCGGTGCCCGCGGTCATGCCCGACTTGACGTGCAGGGAGGAGGCGCTGGCCGGGACGATCGCGCCGGTCGGGGTGACCAGCTGGATCTTCAGGTCGGCGTCGTCGTCGCCGGGCGCGAAGGCCACCAGCCGTACGGAGGTGGCGTCGGCGGGGATGCCGGGCAGCACGGCGGTGGCGGAGGGGTCGGCGGAGGCGGGCAGCCAGTCGCTGCCGAGCTTGTCGTCGGCGGAGCCGATGAGGGCGCCGACGCGTCCGCTGCGGGTGGTCACGTGGACCGTGACGTCCTGCTGGGCCGCCTCGCCGGTGAGGGTGGGCAGCAGCACCGGGACGGTGGAGTGGGCGGGGACCGGGATGCCCTCGGTGATCTGGGACTTGAGGACGCCCTCGGGGCCGTACAGCTCGATGTCGGCGACGGCGGCGCTGTCGTCGGGGTTGGTGAGGTGGACGTAGTCCTGGCGCTGCTTCGCGGTGGAGGCGGCCGGGAACCAGAATTCGGTGTCGGGGGCGGTGCAGGAGGCGCCGAGCAGGCCGCGGGCGCCGCCCGCCGGGTTGACCGTGGTCTGCTGGACGGTCCAGCCGGGGGCCAGGACGCCGTTCGCGGTGCCGGTGAGGGCGGGCGCGGTGGCGCCGTCGGCCTCGGCGGTGACGGGGGTGCCGGGCTTGGTGACGGGCGCCGGGGCCTTGGGCGCCTTCGGCTTCTTGGCGGCGGTGTCGCCGGGGCCGGCGGCGGTGGCGGCGGGCCTGAGCTCGGCGCGGGCCGCGGTGGAGCCGCCGGTCTCGCTGGTGCGGCCCTTGCCGGTGCCGGGCGGGGTGTACGCGGTGTACAGCGTCTCCGCGACCTCGGACAGGCTGGGGGCCGGGCAGACCAGGCTGGAGCGCTCCACGGGCAGCCGGGCGGGGGCCTGGGCCGCCGGGGCGGCGGTGCCGTCGGGGGCGGTCAGGGAGGCGACGCCGGTGACGGCGGCGAGGGCGGTGGCGACCGCGATCAGGGAGAGGGTGGTGCGCTTCACTGGTGGCTGCTCCCGTCGGGACGCTGCTGCTGTTGCTGCTGTTGCTCGGGGACCTGGCCGGGATGCGCGGCCGGGTCGTACCCGTAGCCGTAGGGGTCGTAGGCCGCCCCTTCGGCGTACGGCTGCTCCGCGTACGGCTGCTGCTCCGGGTACGCCTGCTGCGGGTTGGACTGCTGCGGGTACTGCTGGGCGTACGGGTCGTAGCCCTGCTCGGCGTACTGCTCGCCGTACTGCTGCTGGGGGTACGCGTACGGGTCCTGGCCCTGGGGCTGCTGGTAGTAGCCGGGGGCCTCGGCGTACTGGACCTGGGGCTGCTCGTAGCCCTCCGCGGCCTGCGGCTCGTACGGCTGGGGCTCGTGCGTCTGCTGGGCGGGCACCGGGGCGGGGACGGGCTCCGGCGCGGCGGCGGGCGCGGCCGCCTCGGCCTCGGCTTCGGCCTCCGCCGCGGCGCGCAGGCGGCGGGCGCGGCGGCCGTCGCCCTCGGCGGCGGGCGCGGGGATGGCGAGCTCCTCCTCGGGCAGGTCGTCGTCGATGTCGCGGCGGCGGCCGGGGAGGGCGAGGACGAGCAGGACGACGGCGAGGCCGACCTGGGTCCAGATCCACACGGTGTGGGTGAGGGGCTGGTCGAAGGTGAGGTCGAGGCGGCCGGCCTCGGCGGGGAGGGTGAAGCCCTGGGCCCAGCCGTCGACGGTGACCGGGGTGAGCGGCTTGCCGTCGAGGGTGGCGGTCCAGCCCGCGTCGGCGCGGTCGGCGATCCGCAGCACGCGGCCGGCGGGGCCGGCCGGGACGGTGGTGTGGGCCTCGACGGGTCCGGCGGCGACGGCGACCGTCTTGGCGGCCTCGGTGCCGTCGGCGGCCGGTGCGGCGGGGGCGCCCTTGGCGGTGCCGGGGACGATGGTGATCCGGGCGACCTCGCGGTCGACGCGCCACAGGGCGCTGCCGTCGAGCTGGCTGAGCCGGGAGAGGCCCGGGGTGGCGTCGAGGACGCGGCTCATGGAGCGCGGCGCGCCGTCCCGTACCAGGACGTAGCGGATCGCGAAGCCGCTGAGCTCCTGGGTCTGGTCGGCGCCGGAGCCGGCCACGAGGTGGGAGACGACGTCGTCGAGGCGGGAGTCGCCGCCCGCGGCGGCGGCGAGCTCGGCGTCGCCGAGGCGGGCGCCGGAGCCGCGGACCAGGGTGTAGTCGACGCGGCCCGCGGCGCCGCCGCCGAGGACGAGGGTGCGGGCCTGGTCGCGGGTGGCGCTCTCCTCGGCGACGAAGGCGGGCACCTGGACCGGGTCGCGGCGGGTGAGCGGGCCGTCGGCGCCGCCGATCATCCAGCTCGCGGCGGCGACGACGGGGCCGAGGGCGCAGGCGAGGGCGATGAGCGCGGCGACGGGCTGGCGCCAGCCGAAGCCGTGGGCGGCGACGCGGGTGCGGCCGCCCTCGGCGCCGATCATGCCGGCGGCGAGCAGGGCGGCGCCGTAGACGAGGGTGGCGGGGCCGGCCCAGCCGGTGCCGCCGGTGCCGTTGCCGAGGACGGCGAGGAGGAGTCCGGCGAGGGCGGCGGCCCAGGCGGCGCGGACGGCGAAGGCGCGCTCCTCGCGGAGCAGGGCGCCGAGGGCGGCGAGGACGAAGCCGAGGAGGACGAGTCCGCCGATGGTGCCGGGGCCGCCGGGGCTGGTGCCGAGCAGGTCGAGGGCGGAGGCGGCGCCGGTGGGGATGGCGAGGCCGGCTTCGCCGAGCAGGTCGCCGGGGCTGGTCAGCAGCGAGAGCGACCAGGGGGCCAGGACGAGCAGCGGGGTGCCGACGGCGGCGAGGAAGCGCAGCCCGTACGCGGTGATGTCGTCGCGGCGGAGCACGAGGACGCCGAGGCCGAGGACGACGGCGAGCGGCCAGACGACCGGCGTGAACGCCATGGCGAAGGTGAGCAGGAAGGTGTACGCCCAGGTGGCGCGCCAGCTGCCGCGCTCGGCGCGGCCGAAGCCGTGGGCGGCGACGGCGGCGCGGGCGATCAGCGGGAGCAGGATCGCGAGGACGGCGGTGCCGAGCCGGCCGGTGGCGAGGGCGCCGGTGGCGGCGGGCAGGAAGGCGTAGGCGACGGCGCCCCAGGCGCGCAGCAGCCGGGATTCGACGATGCCTCGGGAGGCGAAGTAGGCGGTGAAGCCGGCCAGCGGGACCGAGCAGACGAGCAGCAGGGTCAGCGCGAGGGAGGTGGAGCCGAGGAGGACGGCGGAGAGCGCGGCCAGCACGGCGAGGTAGGGCGGGGCGGTCTGGGTGCCGCCGCCGCCGATGGCGTGCCAGCCGTCGGCGTAGCGGGACCAGAGGCCGGAGACGGTGTCGGGGGCGGGCAGCAGGGCGCCGCCGGCGAGGGAGCCGCCGGCGAGGAGGCCGCGGCAGGCGACGAGGGAGACGACCAGCAGGACGGCGAAGAGGAGGGGGCCGGGCCTGCCGGCGACCTTCTTCAGGCGCGCGAACTGCTCGACCTCCATGAAGTCGGCGTCGTCGCCGCCGGGGCCCGACTCGACGGCGCCGTGGCGGGAGCCGGCGTCCGTGTCGTCGCCGCCGAAGTGGGAGGTGAGCTGCTCGGCGGCGGCGCGGATGGTGGCGCCGGGCGGCGGGAACAGCGGGCGCAGTTCGCTCGCGGGGACGGCCGGGTTCTTGCGGCGCTTGCGGGCGGCGAGGATCTTCTCGGGGCGCAGCAGGGTGGCGAGCAGGCCCATGATCTCGTCGACGGCCTGTCCGGGGGCCTTGCCGACGAGGTAGCCGAGGGTGCGCAGCACGGTGCCGACGACGAGCCGGACGAGGACGTACGGGAGGGCGGCGCCGCGGGTGTTGGCCAGCAGGGTGTAGACGGCGCCGGCCTTGTCGACGCGGTGCGGGTCGGCGGCGGTGCGGCCGGCGCAGTCGACGGTGCGGCGTTCGCGGGCGGACGCCTCGGCGTGCCGCAGGACGGCGTCGGGGGCGACGAGGACGCGGTGGCCGGCGGCGTGGGCGCGCCAGCACAGGTCGACGTCGTCGCGCATGAGGGGCAGCCGGCGGTCGAAGCCGCCGAGCTCCTCGAAGACGTCGCGGCGGATGAGCATGCCGGCGCTGGAGACGGAGAGGACGGGGCGGACCTGGTCGTGCTGGCCCTGGTCCTGTTCGCGGCGGTCGAGTCCGGTCCAGCGGCGTCCGCTGCGGGCGATGGTGACGCCGGCTTCGAGGAGCTGCTTGCGGTCGTACCAGCCGCGCAGTTTGGGGCCGATGACGGCGGCGTGGGCGTCGGAGTCGGCGACGCGCAGGAGTTCGGCGAGGGCGCCGGGCTCGGGGGCGCAGTCGTCGTGGAGCAGCCAGAGCCACTGGACGGGCTCGCCGTGCGGGAGTTCGGGCAGCTCGTAGTTCTCGTCCTGCCAGGTCCTGCTGACCGGGTCCCAGCCGCTGGGGCGCTTCAGGTAGGGCAGGTCCTCGGGTCCGAGCGCGGGCGCGGTGCGCGCGGCCTCCTCGACGGCGGTGCCGAAGCCGGTGCGGCGGGCGAGGTGGAGGACGCGGTCGGCGCCGAGGGCGTCGGCCAGGAGCTGCGCGGAGTCGTCGGCGCTGCCGGTGTCGGCGGCGACGGCGTTCTGTACGGGGCGTTCCTGGGCGAGCAGCCCGGCGAGGGCGTCCGGCAGCCAGCGGGCGCCGTCGTGGGCGACGAGCACGGCGGTGACGACGTGTCGCGGGAACTCAGGAGTTGAGGACATCGAGCTACGGGCCCTCCGGCCGGGGGTCGCCCCGCGAGGGGCGTGGGTGCGGTGCGTCTCGGACGGAGGCCCACACTAACGGCTGGCACGACAACGGTCCGCCGCCTGTGGACAGAGCACAGGATGCGGACCGTTCGTTGTGTACGTCTTTGTCTGTGGGCCCCGGGGCCGCCTCGGACGGCCCGGCGGGCGCCCGCCGGGGAGTGGCCGGTTTCAGACGGCGGCCTTCTTGAGGCGGCGGCGCTCGCGCTCGGAGAGGCCGCCCCAGATGCCGAAGCGTTCGTCGTTCTGCAGCGCGTATTCGAGACACTCGGAGCGGACCTCGCAGGCGAGGCAGACCTTCTTGGCCTCGCGCGTCGAGCCGCCCTTCTCGGGAAAGAAGGACTCGGGGTCGGTCTGGGCGCACAGCGCGCGCTCCTGCCAGCCGAGTTCCTCTTCCGCGTCCTCGACCAGCAGTTCCTGGAACGTCTCGGTCATCTGCGCCCCTCGTCTGTCTCTGCGTCCCCGTGATGTTGCCGCTACCGAATCCGGCCGAACGACACGAGTGAAATTACAAGTTCGTGCTCTGTGCGAGTCAAGCCGAGATCTGCTATTGGGCCCCGTATTCACTCTGCGGAACCAAGCGTATGCGGAAAGTGTTCAAATCACCAAAAAACGTGACACATGCCACCGACCTGACTCACCGTCGCGTCCTCATAGGGAAGGACGACCGAGACATGGATCCTGTTGCGATCCAGCCATGGAAGCGATCCGGATCACAGCCTGATCACGGGACCGCCGCCATGTTTACGGGCACGGTTGCAGCGCGATGTCTCCTGGTCACGCGCTGCACAAACCTTTCTCCGGGCACTGTAACCGGATGAGGTGAAACATTAGCCCCAAATCGGGCATTGAGTTGACAGTCGGGTGTCCCTCCCGCCACTTTGGTGCCATGCCAGCGACCTCAGCGCCCTTCGCGACCCACGCCCGTGGGTGCCGCGGCGCTGCCTGGGAACGCTGTTGCTGTTGCCGTCCCTGTTGTTGACGTTGCCGACCGCCTGTTGACGCGCGCGTCCCACCGCAGCGCTCCGGCACCCCCCTCCGCGGCCTCCCGCCGCGCGTCCGCGGCCCCCGCGCCGCCCCCGCGACAGCTCCCCTCATCGCGACACCCCAGCACTTCTGCCGAGGAACCACCGCACCCATGAACATGGACAGCGACCTTCAGATCGCCGGCGACATCCTTGAGGTCCCGCACCTCCTGCAGCCCGCCCGCGAGCACCCCGCCACCGTCGCCGAGTTCGCCGGTCTCGCCCGCGAGATCGCCGCCGACCGCGCCAAGTGGGCCCCGTACGTCGAGTACGACGCCACCACCCGCTGGTACCACCGCCTGCGCACCGGGCCCGGCTACGAGGTCTGGCTGCTCTCCTGGCTGCCCGGACAGGGCAGCGGCGGCCACGACCACGGCGCCTCCTCCGGCGTCCTCACCGTCCTCCAGGGCGAGCTGACGGAGCGTACGGAGCGCGGCGTGCGCACCCTCGGCGCCGGCGCCCAGCGCGTCTTCGCGCCCGGCTACGTCCACGAGGTCGCCAACGACTCCCTCGAACCGGCCGTCAGCCTGCACGTCTACCACCCCGGCCTCACCGCGATGCCGATGCACGAGTCGCTGCGCGCGCAGTGCGCCCCGGCGGCCCCGGGAGTCGTACCCGCCTGACAGACTGCTGCCCATGCGCATTGTGGTTCTGGCCGGTGGCATCGGTGGTGCCCGCTTCCTTCGCGGCCTCAAGCAGGCCGCGCCGGACGCGGAGATCACGGTCGTCGGCAACACCGGTGACGACATCCATCTCTTCGGCCTCAAGGTCTGCCCCGACCTCGACACCGTGATGTACACCCTCGGCGGTGGCATCGACGAGGAGCAGGGCTGGGGCCGCGAGGGCGAGTCCTTCGCCGTCAAGAAGGAGCTGGCGGCGTACGGCGTCGGACCCGAGTGGTTCGGCCTCGGCGACCGCGACTTCGCCACCCACATCGTCCGCACTCAGATGCTGGGCGCCGGCTACCCGCTCAGCGCCGTCACCGAGGCGCTGTGCGCCCGCTGGCGGCCCGGCGTCCGGCTGCTGCCGATGTCCGACGACCGGGTCGAGACGCATGTGGCGATCGACGTGGACGGCGAGCGGAAGGCCGTGCACTTCCAGGAGTACTGGGTGAAGCTGCGCGCCTCCGTGGACGCGCACGCCGTGGTGCCCGTCGGCGCCGAGCAGGCGAAGCCCGCGCCCGGCGTCCTGGAGGCGATCGCCGACGCCGACGTGATCCTCTTCCCGCCGTCCAACCCGGTCGTGTCCGTGGGCACGATCCTCGCCGTGCCCGGCATCCGCGAGGCCGTCGCCGCCGCGCCCGCGCCGGTCGTCGGCCTCTCCCCCATCGTCGGGGACGCGCCCGTGCGCGGCATGGCCGACAAGGTGCTCGCGGCCGTCGGCGTGGAGTCCACGGCCGCCGCCGTGGCCAAGCACTACGGCCCCGGGCTGGTCGGCGGCTGGCTCGTCGACACCGTCGACGCGGGCGCGGTCGCCGAGGTCGAGGCGGCGGGCATCCGCTGCCGCGCGGTGCCGCTGATGATGACCGACCTGGACGCGACGGCCGCGATGGCCCGCGAGGCGCTGGCGCTCGCCGAGGCGGTCCGGGACGGCGGGGCGGCCGACGGGGACGGCGGGGCCGGCGCGTGACGGCGGGGCCCGACGCGGGCGGGGCGGCCCGCTACGAGGTGTGGGCGCTCGACGGGCTGCCGGAGGTCGCGGCCGGGGACGACCTCGCCAAGCTGATCGCCTCCGTCTCCCCCGGGCTGCTCGACGGGGACGTCCTCCTCGTCACCTCGAAGATCGTGAGCAAGGCCGAGGGGCGGGTGCTCGCCGCCGCCGACCGCGAGGCGGCGATCGACGCCGAGACCGTACGGGTCGTCGCCCGGCGCGGGACGCTGCGGATCGTCGAGAACCGGCAGGGGCTCGTCATGGCCGCCGCCGGGGTGGACGCCTCCAACACCCCCGCCGGGACGGTGCTGCTGCTGCCCGAGGACCCGGACGCCTCGGCCCGCCGGATCCGCGCGGGGCTGCGCGAGGCGCTCGGCGTGGACGTCGGCGTGGTCGTCACCGACACCTTCGGGCGGCCCTGGCGCGGCGGGCTCACCGACGTCGCCATCGGCGCCGCCGGGGTGCGGGTCCTGGACGACCTGCGGGGGGTCACCGACTCCCACGGCAACGAGCTGAACGTCACCGTGGTCGCCACCGGCGACGAGCTCGCCGCCGCGGGCGACCTGGTCAAGGGCAAGGCCGCCGGGCGGCCCGTCGCCGTCGTGCGCGGGCTCGCCCACCTGGTCGCGGGCGACGAGGAGCCGGGCGGCCGGGCGCTGGTGCGGGACGCCGCCGACGACATGTTCCGGCTCGGCACCTCGGAGGCGGTCCGGGAGGCGGTGACGCTGCGGCGCACCGTACGGGAGTTCGCCGACGAGCCGGTCGACCCCGGGGCGGTCCGGCGGGCCGTCGCCGCCGCCGTCACGGCGCCCGCGCCGCACCACACCACCCCGTGGCGCTTCGTGCTGCTCGAATCGGCCGCCTCGCGGCTGCGGCTGCTCGACACCATGCGGGACGCGTGGATCGCGGACCTGCGCGCCGACGGCAAGACGGAGGAGTCCATCGCCAAGCGGGTGCGCCGCGGCGACGTGCTGCGGAACGCCCCGTACCTGATCGTGCCCTGCCTCGTCATGGACGGCGCCCACTCCTACGGGGACCCGCGCCGGGACGCCGCAGAGCGCGAGATGTTCGTGGTCGCGGCGGGCGCCGGCGTGCAGAACCTGCTGGTCGCGCTGGCCGGGGAGCGGCTCGGCTCGGCGTGGGTGTCCTCCACGATGTTCTGCCGGGACGTCGTACGGGAGGTGCTCGGGCTGCCGGAGGACTGGGACCCGATGGGCGCGGTCGCCGTGGGGCGTCCGGCGGCGCCGCCCAAGGAGCGGCCCGCGCGGCGGGCCGGGGCCTTCATCGAGGTGCGCTGAGCGTCCCCGGCCTCACAGGCGCGTGATGTCGCCCGGTGTCATCCGGGGCGCCCGGCGGGGCGGCACCCGGCCGCTGAGCAGGATCAGGCGCGCGGCGCGGTGCCGCTGGCCCGCGTAGGGGGCCAGCAGCTCCAGCATCGCCGCGTCGTCCGCGGCGCGGTCGCCCGCGAGGGCCCAGCCGACGATGCCGGGCAGGTGGAGGTCGCCGGTGGTGACCTCGTCGGGGGCGCCGTTGCTGCGCTGGACCGTCTCGGCGGAGGTCCAGGGGCCGATGCCGGGGACCAGTTCGAGGCGCGCGCGGGCCGCCGCCGGGTCCATCGCGGCGGCCTCCTCCAGGCGGTTCGCCACGCGGGCGGCGCGCACGATCGTCGCGGAGCGCTTGCCGTCCACGTTGGCGCGGTGCCACTCCCAGGACGGGATCGTCGCCCAGCCGCGGGCGTCGGGCATCGCGTACATGCCCTCCGGGGCCGGTCCCGGGGCGGGCTCGCCGTACTTCCGTACGAGCAGCCGCCAGGACCGGTACGCCTCGTCGGTCGTCACCTTCTGCTCCAGGACCGTCGGGATCAGCGACTCCAGCACCAGCCCGGTGCGGGTCAGCCGGAGGCCGGGGCGGGCCCGGTGGGTCGCGGCGAGCAGGCGGTGGCGGGGGACGAAGGCGGCCGGGTCGTCGTCCGCGCCGAGCAGGCCCGGCAGCCGGTCCAGCAGCCAGGGCCCGCCGGGTCCCCACGCCTGGGCCCCGTCGGGGCGTACGCGCAGGGTGCCGGGGCCGTCGGGCGTCCGGCTGACCCGCCAGACGGAGCCGTCCGGGGTGACCCGGAAGGTGGGGTCGGCGGGGCCCCGGCGGAGCGGGCCCAGGGTCAGGCCCAGGTCCAGGTCCAGCCCCACGGGCCCGGCCCCGTCCGCCGGGGCGGGTACGGAGACGTGGCCGCCGCGCGTGGTGGTGCGGGTGGCGGGGAGGAGCGGGGCGGACGGGGTACCTGGGGTACCTGGGGTACCTGGGGTACCTGGGGTACCGGGAGTCTCGGAGGTACTGGAGGTACGGGGAGTCCCGGGGGTCCTGGGAGTCCCCGGGGTCCTGGGGGTCCCTGGGGTGAAGCGGCCTGCCATGGGTTCGAGCGTATCGGGGTGCGCGGGCGGGCGGCGGGTGCGCGGGCGGGCCGACGGGCGCTCGGGCGGCTCCGGGGGCGGGCCAGCGGGCACCCGGGCGGGCGTGCTGGCAGGCCGACGGGCGCTCGGCCGGGCGCGCCGGCAGGCCGACGGGCGCTCGGGCGGGCGGCCGACGGGGCCGCCCGCGCCCCGGCGCTACTGGTCCGAGCTGAAGCGGACCGCGCCCGCCGGGAGGACCGCCCGGCACCAGACGCGGACGCCGTCGCGGAGCTCGTTGTCCGCGCCCACGTCCGCGCCGTCGCCGATCACCGCGCCGGTCAGCACCGTACGGGCGCCGATGCGGGCGCCCGCGCCGATCAGGGAGTCCGTGATGACGGCTCCGGGGGCGATCACCGCGCCCTCCAGGACCGTCGAGCCCGAGATCCGGGCGCCCGCGCCGACGACCGCGCCGGGGCCCACGACCGTACCGCCGGTCAGCTTCGCGTCCGCCGCGACCTCGGCCGTCTCCAGGACCAGCCGGTCGCCGCAGCGGCCCGGGACCGCCGGGGAGGGCGCGCGGCCCAGGACCAGGTCGGCGGAGCCGCGCACGAACGCCTGCGGGGTGCCGAGGTCGAGCCAGTACGTGGAGTCGACCATGCCCTGGAGGTGGGCGCCGCCGGCCAGCAGCTCGGGGAAGGTCTCGCGCTCGACGGAGACCGGGCGGCCGGTCGGGATCGTGTCGATGACCGAGCGGCGGAAGACGTACGCCCCCGCGTTGATCTGGTCCGTCACGATCTCCTCGGGCGTCTGCGGCTTCTCCAGGAAGGCCGTGACGCGGCCGGTGCCGTCCGTCGGCACCAGGCCGAACGCGCGCGGGTCGTCGACCCGCGTGAGGTGCAGCGAGACGTCCGCGCCGGACGACTCGTGGGTGGCCAGCAGGGCCCGGATGTCCAGGCCGGTGAGGATGTCGCCGTTGAAGACGAGGACCGGGGCGTCGGGGCCCGAGCGCAGGTGGGAGGCGGCGTTGCGGATCGCGCCGCCGGTGCCGAGCGGGTCGGTCTCGGTGACGTACTCGATGCTCAGGCCGAGCGCCGAGCCGTCCCCGAAGTACGGCTCGAAGACCTCCGCCAGGTAGGACGTGGCCAGGACGATGTGTTCCACACCGGCCGCGCGGGCCCGCGCGAGCTGGTGGGTCAGGAAGGGCACGCCCGCCGCCGGGACCATCGGCTTGGGCGTGTTGACCGTCAGGGGACGCAGGCGCGTGCCTTTACCGCCGACCAGGAGGATCGCTTCTGTCACCTGTACGTCTCTGCTTCCTGTTCGGGTCCGGTCTCGTCGCCGGGGAGGCACGTTTCGCCCGTCCGTACGATATGACCGGTCAGTTTATGCAGATGGTTGAGCCCCCGGCCCCATCAGCGCCTCCCCTGGTACTTCGCCGACGCCGAGCGGGCCGTGCCGAGCTTTCCGTACAGGCGCGCGCCCGGGCACTCGGTCGCGAAGCCGTCGCGGTGCCCGGCGATCACGTTGAACCTGACCTTTCTGCCCTTCTTGTACAGGTTTCCGCCGCCCGAGGTGAGATACGTCTTGGCCTGCGGGTTCACCCCGTACAGCCCGAGCTTCCACGCGGTCAGCCGTGCGACGGCGGTCACCGCGGCGGCCGGCGGGGTGGTGCCGCCGTAGCTGCCGAGCACCGCGATGCCCATGCTGTCGGTGTTGAAGCCGAGCGTGTGCGCGCCCATCACGGGCTTCGACACGCCCCCGGCGCGGCCCTCGTAGATGTTTCCGCACTTGTCGACGGCGAAGTTGTAGCCGAAGTCCCGCCAGCCGCTGCTCTTCACGTGGTAGCGGTAGATGCCGCGCAGCACGGAGGGCGCCTGGCGGCAGGTGTAGCGGTTGCCGGTGGCGCTGTGGTGGACGAAGACCGCCTTGATCGTCTTGGTGTAGACGAAGCCCTTCTCGCGCAGCCGCTCGTCCGCGCCCCAGCCCTTGCGGGTGATGATCCGCGGGCGGGGGCCGATGTACGGCTTCGCCGCGGCGGACCCGGCGGACCCGGCGGGGAGCGTCGCCAGGGTCTGCTCCCGGGTCAGCGCCGGGAGCGCGAGCGGCGCGGCGGGCGCGGCGGGCGTCCCGGCCGCCGGGAGCGCGCGGGCCTCGGGCCCGTCCCCGGCCGCCGGTTCCGGGCCGGGGTCGACCAGCTCCAGGCGGAGGCCGGCGGGGAGGGGCGCGGGCGCCGCACCCTCCGCCGTCCCCGCCGCCTTTCGCACCTCCGGCCGTGCCTCCGGGCGTACGCGGATCTCGACGCCGTCCGAATCGCCCACCCACAGCGGGGCGGTCGAGCCGCGCAGGGCGCGGGAGTGGCCCTCCGCGCTCTCCGGGTCGGCGCCGTGCTCGTCGTTGTGGGTCTCCACCGCCTGCCAGTCGGACCACACACCGTCGCCGGTCCCCCGGGTGCGGACCTCGACCGTGCCGCGCAGCGCGGCATGGACGTCGTCCCACACCACGCCGACCAGGGAGAAGGGCCTGACGTCCCGTCGGGCCAGGCCCCGCCCGGCCGCGGCGGCGGAGCCCAGCGCCCGCTCTCGCGGGCCCGCGAGCGGTTCGAGCGGGAGCGACTGCGTCGAGCCGGCGGGCTCGGCGGGGGCCGCGGGGGCCGCGGGCTTGGCGGAGGCGGCGGGCTCGGCGACGGCAGCGGCGCCTGCGGGCCCGGTGGGCCCCACAAGCTCCGCGGACCCGGCAGGCTCCGCAGGCCCGGCGGAGGCGGCGGGCTTCGCGGACCCGGCAGGCCCGGCAGGCGCCGCGACCCCGGCAGGCTCTACGGACCCACCGGGCTCGGCGACCCCACCGGGCTCCGCCGACCCGGCAGGCGCCGCGCCCCCGGCAGGCCCGGCGGAGGCCGCGGGCTTCGCGGGCCCGGCCGACCCACCAGGCTCCGGTACGGCGCTGGCCGCGCTCGTGCCGTAGGACGCGGTCGGGAAGGCGCCGGTGGCGCTCGCCGGGGTCGCGAGGGAGAGCGGCAGGGCGAGCACCGCCGCGCAGCTGACGGCGATCGAGGACACGAGGTTGGCACGCATGGGGCGATCGTCCGCACCGCGCGCGGGTTCCGCGCGCCGGGAATCCGCACGGAAACTGACGGCCCGTCGGGCCGACCGGTGGACCGGGTCACCGGTACGGCGGACCCTGCGCCGCCCCGCGCGTACGCTTGCCCGCGTGAACGCCAGCGACCGTACCCCCGCCGACCTGCTGCGATCCGCGCTCGCCGCGGACCCGGCCCGCCCCTTGGTCACTTTCTACGACGACGCCACCGGTGAACGCGTGGAATTGTCGGTGGCCACCTTCGCCAATTGGGTGGCGAAGACGGCCAATCTGCTCCAGGGCGAGCTGTCCGCCGCCCCGGGCGACCGGCTCGCGCTGCTGCTGCCCGCGCACTGGCAGACCGCGGTCTGGCTGCTCGCCTGCTCGTCCGTCGGCGTCACGGCGGAGCTCGGCGGCGACCCGGCCGACGCCGACTACGTGGTCGCGGGGCCGGAGGGCCTGGAGGCGGGCCTGGCCTGCTCGGGAGACCGGATCGCGCTCTCCCTCGCCCCGTTGGGCCGCCGCTTCCCGGCGCCGCCCGCGGGGTACGCGGACTACGCCGTGGAGGTCCCGGGACAGGGCGACCGGTTCGCCCCGTTCGTACCGGTCGATCCCGATGCGCCCGCCCTCCTCGTCGACGGTACGGAACTGACGGGCACCCAGCTCGTCGAGCGCGCCCGCGCGGACGCCGCCGGGCTGGGGCTCGGGGCCGGGGGACGGCTGCTCAGCGGGCGCCCGTACGAGGGCTGGTCCGGGCTCTCCGCCGGGCTGTACGCCCCGCTGGCCGCCGGCGGCTCCGTGGTGCTGTGCCGGAACCTGGACCTGCTGGACGCGGACGGGCTCGCCAAGCGGGTGGAGAGCGAGCGGGTGACCGTCACCCTCACCGACTGAGCCGCGCGGCGGACCGGGAGGGCGGCGAGGGCCTCCCGGTCGGCCCCTCGCCTCCCTCGCACCGCCCTCTCGCACGCCCTCGCGCCCGCTCCCCACCCGTCCGGCCTACCGACGCGCCGGGTACCCGGGTCCCGGCGGCGACTCCGGTACATGATCGGCCGGGGGGGTATCGACGCCCTCCGCACAACCAAGCGCCGCGACCGCCCGTCTAGTTCTGCGAGACGACGCCCGCCCGGCGCGCCGGAGACGCCTTCGAGGACGGACGCACACGTGACGGACAGCACGGACAGCGCGGAGCCGCCGCCGCGGCGCAGCAGGCACTGGCTGCGCTGGGCCGCTCTGGCCGTGGCGCTGGTCGTGCTGGCCGCGGCCGGGGTCGGCTGGTGGTTCTACCGCAAGCTGGACTCGAACATCACCACGGACACCTCCGCCGAGGCCGAGCTCCTGAAGTACGAGAAGGAGCGCCCCTCCCCCGCCGTCAACGCGGCGCGGAACATCCTGCTGATCGGCTCCGACACCCGGGCCGGCGCCGGAAACGGGAAGTACGGGCAGGACGAGGGCAGCCAGCGCTCGGACACCACGATCCTGCTGCACCTGTCGGGCGGCGGGTCCTCCGCGACCGCCGTCTCCATCCCGCGCGACCTGATGACGACCATCCCCAGCTGCGCCAAGCCGGACGGGACCCGGACCAAGGAGCAGTTCGCGCAGTTCAACTGGGCCTTCGAGTTCGGCGGCACGGCCTGCACGATCCGCACCCTGGAGAAGATGACCGGGATCCGGGTCGACCACCACATGGTGATCGACTTCCGGGGCTTCAAGAAGATGGTGGACGCGGTCGACGGCGTCGAGATCTGCCTCAAGGAGCCGATCGACGACGCCGACGCCCACCTGAAGCTGCCCGCCGGGCGCCAGACGCTCCACGGCGAGCAGGCGCTCGGCTTCGTCCGGGCCCGCAAGTCGATCGGCAACGGCAGCGACACCGAGCGGATGGACCGCCAGCAGCAGTTCCTCGGCGCGCTGGTCAGCAAGGTGCAGAGCGACGGCGTGCTGCTCAACCCGACCCGGCTCTACCCGGTGCTGGACGCGGCCACCAAGTCGATCACGACCGACCCGGGGCTCGACTCGCTGCGGGACCTGTACGACCTGGCGCGGTCGATGCGGGCGATCCCGACGCAGAAGGTGCAGTTCCTGACGGTGCCCCGGCGCCCGTACACGTACAACGCGAACCGGGACGAACTGGTGCAGCCGGACGCCGACCGGCTGTTCGCCGCCCTGCGCGCCGACAAGCCGGTGACCGTACGGCCCGGGGGCAACGAGAAGCCCGACCAGGCGGACGGCAGCCCGAGCCCGTCGGAGACCCCGTCCTTCGCCGGACGGAACGCGGCGGAGGGGGGGTGCACGGGATGACCTCGGAGGGGGCGGTGTGACGCGAATGGCAAAGCAGGGACCAAGGGGAGGGACGCACAGCATGAGGTTTGAGCAAATTGCCCGGTTGTAAGGGGCGTGGAATTTGTCACGGACGTCGCCCCACGCTGAACTGGGCGGATAGTGTGACGCGATCCGGTGCTACCGACCGCGTGGTCGCGCACTCTTTGGATCGAAGGACCGAGCGCCCGTGGGGGAGGCGCCTCGCGTGTGGCACCGACGGAGGACTCTAGTAACCGTGGACGCGCACAGCCGTGGACGGGCGGACGAGATCGACCCCGCCGACCAGTGGGTGCTCAACCCGCAGACCGGCAACTACGAACTGCGACTGGACCGCTCCGCTGGGCAGTCGCGGCAGGCTCCGTCCCACCCGCGCGAGGATGCCCGCGGCGCCACCGCGCCCGGCCCGGGAGGCCGCGGCGGGCCCGAGCCGCGAGGGGGCGGCGGCCAGGCGCCGGAGACCGCCCCGCCCGTGCCCGGGCAGCGGCGCAGGCGTCCCGCCGAGACGGTCGGGCAGCCGCCCGCGAGCCGCCGCAAGCGCAGGCCCGAGAAGGCGCGGAAGCCGAAGAAGAAGGTCCTGATCTGGACCGGCGGCACGATGGCCTTCGTGCTCGTCGGCGGCGCCGCGGGCGCGTACGCGCTCTACGACCACTTCAACGGCAACCTCAAGACCATCGAGGTGCCCGGCGCGGGCAGCGGCGGCTTCCGCAAGGACCAGGCGTTCAACATCCTCGTCATCGGCACCGACAAGCGGACCGGCGAGGGCAACGCGGGCTACGGCGACAAGAACAGCCCCGGCCACGCGGACACCACGATCCTGTTCCACGTCTCCAAGGACCGGACCAACGCCACGGCGATGTCCATCCCGCGCGACCTGGTCACCACGATCCCCGAGTGCCAGAGCAAGATGCCCGACGGCACCGTCAAGACCATCCCCGGCCAGGCCAAGACCCGCTTCAACGTCAGCCTCGGTCAGTCCGACCGCGACCCCGGCTGCACCATGCGCACGGTCAAGGAGCTCACCGGCCTGACCGTCGACCACTTCATGATGGCCGACTTCAACGCCGTGAAGGAGATGACGACGGCCGTCGGCGGCGTCAAGGTCTGCCTCGCGAAGCCGGTCAAGGACAAGGACTCCAAGCTGGACCTGCCGGCCGGCGAGTCGACCGTGCAGGGCGAGCAGGCCCTCGCCTTCGTCCGCACCCGGCACAGCTTCGGCAACGAGAGCGACCTGGACCGGATCAAGGTCCAGCAGCAGTTCCTCAGCTCGATGATCCGGCAGATGAAGTCGGACGACACCCTCACGTCCCCGACCAAGATGCTCGGGCTCGCCGAGGCGGCGACCAACGCCCTCACCGTCGACACGGGCATCGGGAGCATCAAGAAGCTCACCTCGCTCGCCGAGGAACTCGCCAAGATCGACACCAAGAACATCACGTTCCTGACGATGCCGGTCATCGACAACCCCGACGAGCCCAAGCCGATCACCGTCGTCCCCGACCCGGTGAAGGCCCCGCAGCTCTTCTCGATGATGCTGTCCGACACCTCGCTCACCGAGGTGAAGAAGAAGCAGCAGGACGCCAAGAACGCCCAGGCGCAGGCCCAGGCGGACCTCCTCAAGGGCGCCCGCTCCACCGCGCGGGACGTCCGCGTCGACGTCTACAACGGCAGCGGGATCCGCGGCGCGGCCCAGTCCACCATCAACTGGCTGCAGAACGAGCACGGCGTGACCAGGTCGACCAACAAGAGCAACGCCCCCGAGAAGGCGGCCGCGACCACGCTCACCTACGCACCGAACCAGGCCGACCAGGCCCGCAAGCTCGCGGACCTGATGGGCCTGCCCGCCACGGCTCTCAAGCCGGGCACGCAGGACGCCGGGGAGCGCGAGCCCATGACGCTCGTCCTCGGCGCGGACTTCAAGGGCGCGGGGGTGCCCCTCACCGGTCCGGCGAAGGCGCCGGAGGGTGCGCAGACGGCAGACAAGCAGGTGTGCGCGAAGTGACCCGGCACGATCGGGCCTCGGGCCGCACCTGAATGACGAGGAGACCTGGGGTGGGACAGAGCAGCGTGCGACGGGAGGGGGCGCGAGAACGCGCCCCGCACGCCCGCGACTTGGGCTGGGACGAGACGCTCTACGACGGTGCCGAGGGCACCGAGGGAGCCGAGGACGGCGCCGGGGAGGGCGGCCGGCGCGCCGGCGTGCCCCGGTCCCGGCGCGCGGGCGGCGGCTCCGGCGACGGTGACGGCGGCGACGGTGACGGTGACGGCGGCAAGGGCGGCAACCGCTCCGGCCACCGGCGCGGCGGCCCGCGGCGGCGCGCGAAGAAGTCCGGCAAGCGCAAGGTGCTGCGCTGGGTGGCGGCGACGCTGTCGCTGCTGATACTCGGCACGGCCGGCGCCGGATACCTCTACTACGAGCACCTCAACGGCAGCATCCGCAGCGGCGGGCGCGCGGGCGGCGAGAGCGGCGTGAAGAAGGCCGCCCCGAACGCGCTGGGCGACACCCCGCTGAACATCCTGCTGATCGGTTCGGACAGCCGGGCCGACGCCAAGAACGTGGCCCTCGGCGGCGGCAAGGACGACCGCGACCGCGCCGCGCTCGCCGACGTCCAGATGCTGCTGCACGTGTCGGCGGACCGGAAGAACGCCTCGCTGGTCTCCATACCCCGAGACACCATCGTGCCGATCCCCCAGTGCAAGGGCGACGACGGCAAGACCTACGCGGCCACCACCAACGCGCCGATCAACGAGACCCTCGCGCGCGGCGGCCCCGGCTGCACCCTCACCACCTGGGAGAAGCTCACCGGGGTCTACATCGACCACTGGATGATGATCGACTTCGCCGGTGTGGTGTCGATGGCCGACGAGGTCGGCGGCGTGCCGGTCTGCGTGAAGACCGGCGTCTGGGACCGGCCGACCCCGCGGGTGCGCGGCGGCTCCGGCCTCAAGCTCCCCAAGGGCACCAGCGAGGTGCAGGGCGAGCAGGCCCTCCAGTGGCTGCGCACCCGGCACGCCTGGGGCAACGACCAGGGCCGCGCCAAGGCCCAGCACATGTATCTCAACGGCCTGATGAAGAAGCTCCAGGGGCAGAACGCCTGGACCGACACCGGGCGGCTCATCGGGCTCGCCGAGGTCGCGGTCAAGGCGTTCCAGGTCTCGGACGAGATCAGCACCGTGAAGGGGCTCTTCGACCTGTCGATGCAGCTCAAGAACGTGAAGATGGACCGGCTCACGACGGCGACGGTGCCGACGGCCGAGTGGTCGCAGAACCGCGACAAGCTGGTCCTGGTGCAGAGCGCCGCCGACAAGATGTGGGCGATGCTCCGCGACGACGTGGCCTTCGACAAGAACGGCGACGCGGCCGGCGACAAGCCGAAGTCCACGGCGCCGGCCACGCCGAAGACGGCGGCCGAGGAGCCGGGCTCCGTCGGGGTCACGGTCGTCAACGGCACCGGGGGCGACGGGCAGTCGGCCGCCGAGGGCCGGGCCGGCACGGTGGCCGAGCACCTGCGCGGCAAGGGCTTCACCAAGGCCGAGTCCTCGCGGACGGCGCAGCCGCGCAAGGACACCGTGGTCCTCTACCCGAAGGCCGCCGGCGACCAGGGCAAGGCGAACGCGGCCTCGGTGGCCAAGGCGCTGGGCCTGCCGGACTCGGCGGTGCGCGCCGACGCGAAGGCCGAGGGCGTGACGCTGGTGGTCGGCGCGGACTGGCGCGAGGGCACCACGTACAAGAAGCCGAAGATCACGGCGGGCGACCTGCCCGAGGGCGCCGACGACAAGGTGACCTGCATGGACGTCTACTCGGTCTACAAGTGGGACGGCAAGAGCTGACGCCCCCGCGCCGCGCGGGCCTCTCGCGCCGCCCGTGACGCCGACGGCCGGGCCCCGGAAGGGGTCCGGCCGTCGCGCGCGTACGGGCGGGGGTCTCAGGCGGTCGCCGCGGGCCGCCGGGCCGCGATGACCCGGCGGGCCAGCGCGCGGGGGCTGGTGAGGAAGCCGTAGCCCCAGGACAGGTGCATGGTCGCGAGCGCCACCGGTATCCGCAGCCGGGTCCCGAGGGGCCGCCCCCGGCCGGCCGGGACGGAGCCCGCGGCGACGGCGGCGAGGTAGCCGGCCGGGACCAGCAGGCCGAGCGGGGTGAGGGCGGCGCCCACGAGGAGGCCGGCGGCGATCGCGCAGACGGCGGCGGGCGGGGCCAGATAGCGGGCGCTGAGGGAGCCCCGGTGGCAGCGGGCGACGACGTGCCGCCAGCGGCCGTAGTCCTTGTACTGCTTCGCCAGCGCGCGGACGGAGGGCCGGGGGCGGTAGCGGACGCGCAGGTCCGGCGAGAACCAGACGAGCCCGCCGGCCTCGCGTATGCGGTAGTTGAGCTCCCAGTCCTGGGCGCGGACGAACTCCACGTCGTAGCCGCCCGCCCGCTCCAGCGCCTCGCGGCGGAAGACGCCCAGATAGACGGTGTCGGCCGGGCCCGCCGCGCCGCCCGTGTGGAAGGCGGCGTTGCCGACGCCGATCCGGGAGGTCATGGCGGCGGCGACCGCGTCCTCCCAGGGGTTCTCCCCCTCGGCGTGCATGACGCCGCCGACGTTCATCGCGCCCGTCTCGGCCAGCAGCCGGACGGCGGTGCCGACGTAGTCCGGCGACAGCAGGCCGTGGCCGTCGACGCGCACCACGACCGGGTGGCGGGAGGCGCCGATCGCCGCGTTGAGGGCGGCGGGGGTGCGGCCGGTGGGGTTGGGCACGGTGCGCACCCGGGCGCGCCCGTCGGCCGCGGTCTCGCGCACGAGCTCGGCGGCGATCTCGTCGGTGCGGTCCGTGGACGGGCCGAGCGCCATCACCACCTCCAGCTCCCCCTCGTACTCCTGGGCGAGTATGTGGCGGACCGCGTCGCGCAGATGCCGCTCCTCGTTCAGGACCGGCATGATCACGGAGACGGGGGGTTTGGCGTTCATCCGCCGCACGTTACCGCGAACGGGGGACACGGACGCGTGCCAACGGGGGTCCTCCGGGTGGCGCTGATCGTATGGGCCTACGGTGCTACACGGTTCCCCCTTGTCCCACCGCGGAGGTGTCCCCCGGTGCCCACACCGCCCCGCACGCCCCGTCCCCGGCCCGCCGCCCGGCCCGCACCTCCCCGCCGGAGGCCGGCGGGGCAGCGGAGGAGGCCGAGGCGGCCGAGGTGGGGGATGCGGATGGCGACCGCGCTCTCCGTCTTCGTGCTGGCCGCCGGGGGGATCGGGCACGCCGTGGTGACGAGCCTGGACACCGGGATCAGCCGCGTCGACCCCTTCAAGGACATGAAGAACCGGCCGCAGGGCGGGCACGGGATGAACGTGCTGGTCGTCGGCACCGACGGCCGGGACCGGATCACCCCGGAGGAGAAGGCGAAGTACCGCCTGGGCGGCGCCCCCTGCCACTGCACGGACACCGTGATGCTGGTGCACATCTCGGAGGACCGGGAGCGGGCGAGCGTCGTGTCGCTGCCCCGCGACTCGTACGCCGAGATGCCCGAGCACACCGACCTGACCACCGGACGGCACCACCACGCCCACCCGGTGAAGCTGAACGCCGCCTACGCGGAGGGCGGGCCCTCGCTGACCGTGCGGACCGTCGAGTCGATGACCGGGGTGAAGATCGACCACTATCTGGAGGTCGACTTCACCAGCTTCATGAAGACGGTGGACGCGGTCGGCGGCGTGCAGATCTGCACCACCAAGCCGATGAAGGACTCCTACACCGGGCTCGACCTGCCGGCCGGGACGCACGAGCTCGACGGCGGGCAGGCGCTGCAGTACGTGCGCTCCCGCCATGTCGACGGGGCCGCGGACCTCGGGCGGATGCAGCGCCAGCAGAAGTTCCTGGCCGCCCTCATCGACCGGCTCAGCAGCGGCGGGGTGCTGCTGAACCCGGTGCGCTTCCGGGAGGTCGCCACGGCGGCGCTGGGCTCGGTCCGGGCCGACCAGGGCTTCGGCTCGGAGCAGATGCTGGCGCTGGCCAAGGCGATGCGCGGCTTCACGCCGGCGTCCTCGGAGTTCGTCTCCGTGCCGATCGGCGACATGAGCTTCCCCGTGAAGGGGATCGGCTCCACGGTGAAGTGGGACGCGGCCAAGGCGCAGAAGCTCTTCCAGTCGCTGCGCGAGGACCGCCCGCTGGCCGCGCAGCCGCCCGCCCCCAAGGGGCCGAAGCCGGTGGACGTGGACGTGGAGCCGAAGTCGATCCGGGTGCAGGTCTACAACGGGACCCGCACGGACGGGCTCGGCGGGCGGGTGGACGCGGCGCTGCGGGCGGCCGGCTTCGACACCACCCGGGAGCCGCGGACCGGCACCGGGCCGCAGCGGGCGCGGACCCTCGTCGAGTACGACCCGCGCTGGGACCGCTCGGCCCGCTCGCTGGCGGCGGCCCTGCCGGGCGCGGAGCTGCGGCAGATGCCGGGCCAGGGCGCGACGCTGCGGGTGACGGCGGGCGCGGACTTCAAGGGCGTGACACCGGTCCGGGCGAGGGAGACGCAGTCGGGGCAGTTCGAGGCGGTACGGGGGGACCAGGTGGTGTGCCCGTGAGGGACACCGGTCCCGCGAGGGACACCGGTCCCGCGTGCGCCCCTGCTCCTCGTACCCCTTGCGCCTCGTACCCCTACTCCTCGTACCCCTCGGCCGCGCGGCGCTCCCGCAGCTCCTTGATCGCGCGGCGGCGGGCCAGCCGGTGGGTGCGCCGGATCTGGGCCTCCTGGTAGCGGCGTTCGTCCCGCTCGGTCTCGGGGATGACGGGCGGCACCGGGCGGGGCTTGCCGTCGCCGTCCACGGCGGCGAAGACGAGGTAGGCGGAGCCGACCTGGGTGGCTGGTGTGGACTCGTTCCAGCGCTCGGCCAGGACCCGGACGCCGACCTCCATGGAGGACCGGCCGGTCCAGTTGACCTGGGCCTTCACATGCAGCAGATCGCCGACCCGGACCGGCTCCAGGAACGCCATCTCGTCCATGGAGGCGGTGACGGCGGGGCCGCCCGAGTGCCGGCCGGCGACGGCGCCCGCGGCGTCGTCCACCAGCTTCATGATCACGCCGCCGTGCACCGTGCCCAGGAGGTTGGTGTCGTGGGCGGTCATGATGTGGCTCAGCGTGGTGCGGGACGCCGAGGTGGGCTTGCCCGGGATGTCGCCCTGATCTGTCATGCCCTCTACCTTATGCCTGGTCCGCCGGCCGGTCCCGACACCGTCCGGTTTGCATCAGCTTGGCAACAGCGCCGACCCGATTCCCCACCCGGCCTGTCGGCGCGACCTGGCCGGACGGCAGACTGGTCCACATGAATGACTGGCCCGACGCCCAGCCCGAGGGACCCCGCCGGATGCGCCACGTGCAGCGCCCGCAGGTCCCCCCGCAGCAGCCGCAGCAGCAGCCCTACCGGCAGCAGCAGCAGCGGCAGCAGCAGTACGGCCAGGGGCAGCGGGGTCAGGGCCAGGGCCAGCAGGGCCAGTACGGCGGCCAGGGCTACGACCAGGGCTACAACCCCAGCTTCACCCAGGCCCAGGGCCAGGGCTACGACTCGGGCTACGGCGACGCCCAGGTGTACGGCGCCCCGCAGGGCGGCGGCCGGGGCGGCGGCGGGCACGGCACCGTACCGCCGCAGTACGCGCCCCGCCCGGGCGGGCCCGCGGCGCGGCCGGACTGGCGCCGCCGGATCAAGATCGGTTCGATCGTCCTCGTGGTCGCCGTGGTCGGCTGGAGCGTCGGCACCTACGCCTGGGCCAGCTCCCGGATGCGCAACGAGGTGGACCTGGCCAAGGTCATCGAGCGCCCGGCGGAGGGCGACTGCACCACGTATCTGATCGTCGGCTCCGACTCCCGCGAGGGCATGTCGGCCGAGGAGAAGAAGAAGCTCCACACCGGCTCCGCCGAGGGCAAGCGGACCGACTCGATGATGATCCTCGCGGCCTGCTCCAGCGGCAACACGATGATCTCGCTGCCCCGTGACTCCTGGGTGACCATCCCGTCCTTCGTGGGCTCGCAGTCCGGCAAGAAGTACGGCGAGCGCGGCGGCTCCAAGCTGAACGCCGCGTACGCCATGGACGGCCCCGAACTGCTGGTGCGCACGGTGGAGTTCAACACCGGGCTGCGCATCGACCACTACGCGGAGATCGGCTTCGCCGGCTTCGCGAACATCGTGGACGCGCTGGGCGGCGTGGACCTGAACATCGAGAAGGGCTTCAAGGACAAGAAGTCCGGCGCCGACTTCCAGGCGGGCGAGCAGACCCTCAACGGCGAGCAGGCCCTGGCCTTCGTCCGCACCCGCTACGCCTTCGCCGAGTCGGACCTGGCCCGCACGAAGAACCAGCAGAAGTTCCTGTCGGCGCTCGCCAACCAGGCGGCGACCCCGGGCACGATCATCAACCCGTTCAAGCTGTACCCGACGCTGGGCGCCGGCCTGGACACGCTGATCGTCGACAAGGACATGTCGCTGTACGACCTGGCCAAGATGTTCTTCGCGATGAAGGGCATCAACGGCGGCGACGGCAAGTCCATGAACATGCCGATCAACGGCACGGCCCCGCAGAACTCGCTGCGCTGGGACATGCCCAAGGTGAAGCAGCTGGTCGAGCAGATCCGCAACGACCAGCCGGTCACGGTGACGTCGGACCGCTGACGCGCGGGGCGGGCACCTTCCGGGCCCCGACTATGCTCGGGCAGGCATTCACGCGCGTACGCACAGGGAGTCCCGCATGGCCCTCAAGATCACCGTGATCGGCACCGGATACCTCGGGGCCACCCACGCCGCGGCCATGGCTGAGCTCGGCTTCGAGGTACTCGGGCTCGATGTCGTGCCGGAGAAGGTCGAGCTGCTCGCCTCCGGGCGGGTGCCCATGTACGAGCCGGGGCTCGAGGAGCTGCTGGCGCGGCACGTGGCGGGGATCGAGGGGTCCAGTGGGCGGCTGCGGTTCACCACCTCCTGGGAGGAGGTCGGCGCCTTCGGCGACGTCCACTTCGTCTGCGTGAACACCCCGCAGAAGCACGGCGAGTACGCCTGCGACATGTCGTACGTCGACGCCGCCTTCGGCTCGCTGGCCGCCGTGGTGCGCGAGGGCGCCCTCGTCGTCGGCAAGTCGACCGTGCCCGTCGGCTCCGCCGAGCGGCTCGCCGGGCTGCTGCCCGAGGGGGTCGAGCTGGCCTGGAACCCCGAGTTCCTGCGCGAGGGCTTCGCCGTCCAGGACACCCTGCGCCCGGACCGGGTCGTGGTCGGCCTCGCCGGGGGCGAGGGCGGCGAGCGGGCCGAGCGGCTGCTCCGTACCGTCTACGCGGTGCCCGTCGCCGAGGGCTCGCCGTTCGTGGTGACCGACTTCCCCACCGCCGAGCTGGTGAAGACCTCCGCCAACTCCTTCCTCGCCACCAAGATCTCCTTCATCAACGCCATGGCCGAGGTCTGCGAGGCGGCCGGCGGCGACGTCGCCAAGCTGGCCGAGGCCATCGGGCACGACGAGCGGATCGGGAACAAGTTCCTGCGGGCCGGCATCGGCTTCGGCGGCGGCTGCCTGCCCAAGGACATCCGCGCCTTCATGGCGCGCGCCGGCGAGCTCGGCGCCGACCAGGCGCTGACCTTCCTGCGCGAGATCGACTCCATCAACATGCGGCGCCGCGCCTCCATGGTCGAGATGGCCCGCGAGGCGCTCGGCGGCGGCTTCCTCGGCAAGCGGGTCGCGGTGCTCGGCGCCGCCTTCAAGCCCGACTCCGACGACGTGCGCGACTCCCCCGCGCTCAACGTGGCGGGCCAGATCCACCTCCAGGGCGGTCAGGTCACCGTCTACGACCCCAAGGGCATGGCCAACGCGCGGCGCCTCTTCCCCACGCTGGGGTACGCGGACTCCGCGATCGAGGCCGCCCGGGGCGCGGACGTGGTGCTCCACCTCACGGAGTGGCGGGAGTTCCGGGACGCGCTCGACCCGAAGGAGCTGGCGGGGGTCGTCTCCTCGCCCGTGATCCTCGACGGGCGCAACGCCCTGGACCCGCTGCGCTGGCGGGAGGCGGGGTGGACGTACCGCGCGATGGGGCGTCCGCGCGCCTGATCGGGAGACGTACGCGGGAGGGCCCGCACCCGGGTGATGACCGGGTGCGGGCCCTCCCGCGTGTGGGGCGCTCCGTACGGGGCCCCGCGTCACACGGCCGGGGCCCCTCGCGTCACGCCGCCCTGAGGCGGCTCGTCCTCGCGTGGAACTCCGTCTCGCGCAGCACCCTCGTGGCGTTGCCGTGGGCCAGCGCCACCAGGTCCTGGGCCGGCCAGGCCCTGCGCAGGAGTTCCGCGAAGAGCGGGACGTAGCCGCCGGCCGGCTCGGTCGCGTGGGAGATGCCGGTCGCCCCGGGGCCCGCGAGGGTGCGCAGGCGGTCCAGGGAGTCGGCCGTCGCCGCCGCGTCCGGGGTGACCGGGACCATGCAGACGCCGTCGTTCTCGCCCAGCAGGCGCAGCACGTCGTCCGGCAGGGTGTCGGGCTCCGCGCGGGTCAGCAGGACCGGGGCCCGGCCCACCGCGAGGGTATGCCGGACGGTGTCCGGGTCGGCGCCCGCGAGGTCCACGGTGAGCCCGAGGCGGTTCATCTCGCGCACCGCCTCGCGGGCGAAGCGGTCGAAGCGGGTGAGGCCGACCGCCCGGGCCCCGAGCGCGTGGTACGCCCGGAGCGCGGCGACCGAGCCGCCGACCGCCTCCCAGCTCACCGGCCCCAGCAGGGCGGCGACCCGGCCGCAGTTGCGGGTGTGGGCCATCTCCGAGGTGGTGTACGCCAGGCGCAGCTCCTCGGGGAAGGCGGCGACCAGCGCGCGGACCGCGTCGATCCGGCGCAGGGTGCCGAGCGCGCCCTCGTCCGCGCCCACGCGCAGCGACCAGAGCTGGGCTCCCGCCTCCGGGGCGCGGACCGGCGGACGGTCGTCCGGGTCGAGCACGCGGGGCGGTTCCGTGTGCCCCTCGACGACCGGCTGCGCCGCGAGCAGGGCGCGCGCACGGGTCGGCTCGTCGAGGGGCCGGGGATGTTCGGGGGGATCCTGGTCGCCCGCGGACGCGGCGTGGGCGACGGTGAACGTCAGGGTGGGTTCGTCGAGCAGATCTGCCATGGGTGACTCAACTCCGTACTACTGGGCAGTACGTTCACGGTGTCACCGTCCGCGGCGGCGGGCGCGGTGGGCTGCGCCGTTCGGGCGACGAGAGTGTGACGACAAGCCCGAGGGGCCCCCGCCGTCGGCGGGGGCCCCTCGGTGGGCGGGTGGGGTTCCGTCAGCCCGCCGCCGACGCGATCGTCGCGATCGACGGGCCGCGCAGCGCCCGCTGTTCGCGCGCCACGGACTCCGCGTCGCGCAGCACCCGCACCGCGTTGGACCAGGTCAGCTTGGCCAGGTCGGCGGCCGACCAGCCGCGGTCGAGGAGCTCCGCGACCAGGTTCGGATAGCCCGCGACGTCGTCGAGGCCGGCCGGGGTGAAGGCGGTGCCGTCGTAGTCGCCGCCGATGCCGATGTGGTCGATGCCCGCGACCTGCCGCATGTGGTCGAGGTGGTCGGCCACGGTGGCGGCCGTCGCGACCGGGCGCGGGGTCCCCGCCTCGAAGGCGCGGTGGATCTCCATCGCCTCCGGGGTGGTGTCGAGGTGGTCGAAGCCGTGGGCGCGCAGGTTCGCGTCGGCCAGGGCGGTCCACTCGACGGCCGCGGGCAGGATGAACTTCGGGACGAACGTGGCCATCGCGACGCCGCCGTTGGCGGGCAGCCGCTCCAGGACGTCGTCCGGGATGTTGCGCGGGTGGTCGCAGACCGCGCGGGAGGAGGAGTGCGAGAAGATCACCGGCGCCGCGGAGGTGTCCAGCGCGTCGCGCATGGTGGTGGCGGCGACGTGCGAGAGGTCGACCAGCATCCCGGCGCGGTTCATCTCGCGGACGACCTCGCGGCCGAAGGCGGTCAGTCCGCCGTGCCGGGGCACGTCGGTGGCCGAGTCCGCCCAGTCGTTGTTCTCGTTGTGGGTGAGCGTCATGTACCGCACGCCCAGGGTGTGCAGGGCGCGCAGGGTGGCCAGCGAGTTGTTGATCGAGTGGCCGCCCTCGGCGCCCTTGAGGGAGGCGATCCGGCCCTGCGCGCGGGCGGTCTCCAGGTCGTCCGCGACGAGCGCGGGCGCGAGGTCCCCGGGGTAGCGGGCGAGGAGCTGGTCGACCACGTCGATCTGCTCCAGGGTGGCGCTGACCGCCGCGTCGCCGGTCAGCCGGCCGGGCACGTACACCGACCAGAACTGGGCGCCCACGCCGCCGGCCCGCATCCGCGCCAGGTCGGTGTGGAGCGAGCCGCTCAGGTCGCCCGCGATGTCCAGCTTGTCCAGGTCGTAGCCGCACTGCTCGCGCAGCGCCCAGGGCAGGTCGTTGTGCCCGTCGACGACGGGGGCGGCGGCGAGGAGCCCGTGCGCCTCGGCGAGCCGGTCGGCGGCGGTCACCGGGCGAACCCGAAGGACTCCGCGCCCTCGACCTTGGCCCGCAGCCGCTTGCCCTTCTCGGTCGCCTGGTCGTTCAGCTCCTGCTGGAACTCCCGCATCCGGTCGAGGAGCGCGGGGTCGTGCGCGGCGAGGATCCGGACCGCGAGGAGGCCCGCGTTGCGGGCGCCGCCGACCGAGACGGTGGCGACCGGTACGCCCGCCGGCATCTGCACGATGGAGAGCAGCGAGTCCATGCCGTCGAGGTACTTCAGCGGCACCGGGACGCCGATGACGGGCAGCGGGGTGACCGAGGCGAGCATCCCCGGCAGGTGGGCGGCGCCGCCGGCGCCCGCGATGACCGCCTTCAGGCCGCGCCCGGCGGCCTGCTCGCCGTACGCGATCATCTCGCGCGGCATCCGGTGCGCGGAGACGACGTCGACCTCGTACGCGATCTCGAACTCGTCCAGGGCCTGCGCCGCGGCCTCCATGACGGGCCAGTCCGAGTCGGACCCCATGACGATGCCAATGAGCGGATTACTCAACGATCGTTCCTCGCAGGTAGTCGGCGGCGTGGCGGGCGCGCTCCAGCACCTCGTCCAGGTCGTCGCCGTAGGTGTTGACGTGGCCCACCTTGCGACCGGGCTTCACGTCCTTGCCGTACATGTGGATCTTCAGCTGCGGGTCCCGGGCCATGCAGTGCAGGTACGCCTGGTACATGTCCGGGAAGTCGCCGCCGAGAACGTTGCACATCACGGTCCACTTCGCGCGGGGGCGCGGGTCGCCCAGCGGGAGGTCCAGGACCGCGCGGACGTGGTTGGCGAACTGCGAGGTGACCGCGCCGTCCTGGGTCCAGTGGCCGGAGTTGTGCGGGCGCATGGCGAGCTCGTTGACGAGGATGCGGCCGTCGCGGGTCTCGAACAGCTCGACGGCCAGGTGCCCGACGACGTCCAGCTCCTTGGCGATCCGCAGGGCGAGCTCCTGGGCCTGGCCGGCCAGCTCGCCGGAGAGGCCGGGGGCGGGCGCGATGACCGTGTCGCAGACCCCGTCGACCTGCCGGGACTCCACCACCGGGTAGGCGACGGCCTGCCCGTGCGGGGAGCGGACGATGTTCGCGGCGAGCTCGCGCGCGAAGTCGACCTTCTCCTCGGCGAGGACCGGGACACCCGCCTTGAAGGCGTCATGGGCGTCCTCGGCGGAGCGCACGAACCAGACGCCCTTGCCGTCGTAGCCGCCGCGCACGGTCTTCAGGATGATCGGGAAGCCCTCGCCCTCGGCGGCGAAGGCCGCCGCGTCGGCCGGGTCCGCGACCAGGCGGTGCCGCGGGCTGGGCGCGCCGATCTCGTCGAGCCGCGCCCGCATCACCCCCTTGTCCTGGGCGTGCGCGAGGGCCGCGCGGCCGGGCCGGACGACGACGCCGTCCGCCTCCAGGGCCGCCAGGTGCTCCGCGGGCACGTGCTCGTGATCGAAGGTGATCACGTCGCAGCCGCGCGCGAAGTCACGCAGCGTGTCCAGGTCGCGATAGTCGCCGAGCACGACCTCGCTCACCACCTGGGCCGCCGAGTCCTGCGGGGTGTCACTGAGCAGCTTGAACTTGATGCCGAGGGGGATGCCCGCCTCGTGGGTCATTCGGGCGAGCTGACCGCCACCGACCATGCCGACTACCGGGAACGTCACCCTCTTAGGGTATCCGCACAAGTTCCGGACACTCGTCCGGCTGTGTTTTGTCACAGCCGAGGTGGCTTCCCCTACAGATCGACCGCAACACAGGCGGGTGACAGGAGGGCTGGTTAGCATGGTTTGGTTGACGCCGTCCGGGCGTCGGCCGGAACACCTCCGAAACGGACGGGACAGAGCCACCACGATGAGTGAACCCGGCGCGCTGCGCACCCGAGTGGACCGGCTCGTCCGCGAGGTCGCCAAGTTCGGCGTGGTAGGCGGTCTGGGCGTCCTGGTGAACCTGGGCGTCTTCAACCTGGTCCGCCACTTCACCGACCTCGCGGTGGTCCGGGCGAGCATCATCGCCACGGTCGTGGCCATCGCCTTCAACTACGTGGGGTTCCGCTACTTCACGTACCGCGACCGCGAGAAGTCCGGCCGTACGAAGGAACTGACCCTGTTCCTGCTGTTCAGCGCGGTCGGCATGGTGATCGAGAACGGCGTGCTGTACGCCGCGACCTACGGCTTCGGCTGGGACACCCCGCTGGCCAGCAACTTCTTCAAGTTCTTCGGCATCGGCGTGGCCACGCTGTTCCGCTTCTGGTCCTACCGGACCTGGGTCTTCAAGGCGCTGCCCGCGAAGGAGGCGGTGCAGACCGCCGAATCGTTCCTGGAGCAGGCGCCCCGGCAGGGTACCCGCAAGCAGCCCGACCGGGTCTGATCCTCCCCGGCCGATCCCCGCGCCCGGTCCGCTCAGCGGACCGGGCGTTCGGCTTCCGGCTCCGTGCGGCTGCGCACCTCGCGGCTGAGGAAGAGCGCGAAGACCGGCGGCTGCTGCTGGAGCAGCTCCAGGCGCCCGCCGTCGGCCTCGGCGAGGTCGCGGGCGACGGCGAGGCCGATGCCGGTGGAGCTGCGCCCGCTGACCGCCCGCTCGAAGATCCGGGCGCCGAGGTCGGCGGGGACGCCGGGCCCCTCGTCGGTGACCTCGATCACGGACTGGTTGCCGGTGACCCGGGTGCGCAGGGCGACGGTGCCGCCGCCGTGCATGAGCGAGTTCTCGATGAGCGCGGCGAGGACCTGGGCGACCGCGCCCGGGGTGCCCACGGCCCGCATGTGCTGCTTGCCGGAGTGGACGATGGCCCGGCCGGCGCTGCGGTAGGCGGGGCGCCACTCGGCGATCTGCTGCTTGATGACCTCGTCGAGGTCGAAGGCGACGGCGGAGCCGGTCCGGGGGTCGCGCGAGTTGGTGAGCAGCCGCTCGACGACGTCGGTGAGCCGCTCGACCTGGGTGAGCGCGATCGTCGCCTCCTCGCGGACCGTGTCGAGGTCGTCGGACATGGCGACCTCCTCCAGGCGCATGGAGAGGGCCGTCAGCGGCGTGCGGAGCTGGTGGGAGGCGTCGGCGGCGAGCCGGCGCTCGGCGGTGAGCATCCGGGCGATCCGCTCGGCGGAGGCGTCGAGGACGTCGGCGACCCGGTCGAGCTCGGGGACCCCGTACCGCTTGTGGCGCGGGCGCGGGTCGCCGGAGCCGAGCCGCTCGGCGGTCTCGGCGAGGTCGGTGAGCGGCGAGGCCAGCTTGTTGGCCTGGCGTACGGCGAGGAGGACGGCGGCCACGACGCAGAGCAGCGCCACCCCGGCGATGATCATCAGGGTGCGGGCGACCTCGTCGGTGACGACCGAGCGGGCCTCCTCGACGACGACGGTCTCGCCGCGCTCGCCCTTGGCGACGCCGTGGATGACCTGGCCGGTGGGGCGGGTGCCGATCTCGATGGCGGCGCGGCCGGGGATGCTGATCCGGGCGTACCGCTTGGCGATGGACTGCTCGGCGAGGATGTCCGGGTTGACCGGCTCCCCGCCGATGAGCCGGCTGTCGACGATCGAGACGATCCGCAGCGCCTCGGAGTCCACGCTCTCCTGGGCGCTGTTGGAGATGGTGCGGGACTCGACGATCACGATGGAGACGCCGAAGACGGCGATGACGACGAGCACCACGGCGAGCGTGGAGTTGATCAGGCGGCGGCGCATGGCGGGGCGGGCTCAGCTCTCTCGGGGCGCTCGGCGCACGGCGGGGCGGCTCAGCTCTTCTCGAAGCGGAAGCCGACGCCGCGGACCGTGGCGATGTAGCGGGGGTTGGCCGCGTCGTCGCCGAGCTTCTTGCGGAGCCAGGAGATGTGCATGTCGAGGGTCTTGGTGGAGGACCACCAGGTGGTGTCCCAGACCTCGCGCATCAGCTGGTCGCGGGTGACCACCCGGCCCGCGTCGCGGACCAGCACCCGGAGCAGGTCGAACTCCTTGGCGGTGAGCTGGAGCTCCTCGTCGCCCATCCAGGCGCGGTGGGACTCGACGTCGATCCGCACCCCGTGGGTGGTGGGGGCGACGGCGGGCTCGGTGGCGCCGCGCCGGAGCAGGGCCCGGACGCGGGCCAGCAGCTCGGCGAGCCGGAAGGGCTTGGTGACGTAGTCGTCGGCGCCGGCGTCGAGGCCGACGACCGTGTCGACCTCGTCGGCGCGGGCGGTCAGGACCAGGATCGGCACCGTGTGTCCCTCGGCGCGCAGCCGGCGGGCGACCTCCAGGCCGTCCATGCCGGGCAGCCCGAGGTCGAGCACGACCAGATCGATCCCGCCCTGGAGTCCGGCGTCGAGGGCGGTGGGACCGTCCTCCCGTACCTCGACCTCGTATCCCTCCCGCCGCAGGGCGCGGGCCAGCGGTTCCGAGATGGAGGCGTCGTCCTCGGCGAGCAGTACACGGGTCATGGGGTGATGGTAGTCCGCGGGACGGCGGTGCCGGGGCGTGATCGGCGGGCCTTCCGCCACACCTGTGGATCTTGGCTCGTATCCAGCTCATGACCTTCGATTGAAGGCAGTTGGTTCCGTGACGGCCTGTGATCCATCTCTCAAGTCCTTTCATATCCGGCAGTGTCGTGTCGTATGGTGTCGAGAGTTCTGTAGCGGTAATCGGGGACCTTTGGCCGTGTTCGTCAGCCAAGGGTCTCTTTTCTGCACAAGGATGGCCTCGGCAGCCTTGAGAACAGTGAATGACCTGTGGGCCGGGTCCTGGGTGCGATGACGCGTCAGGGCGTGGATCCCGGGGAGGTGCGACCGCTTCTCCCCGGTGCCGGCCTCCCCCACCGGGCGCACTCGCTCACGAAGCGCGCGTCCCGACAGAGCAAGGATCGACATGGCGTCCAGCCTGACGACGGCTTCGACCGGAACCCCTGGTTCCGAGAAGACGTTCCTCGGCCACCCCCGTGGTCTGGCCACCCTCTTCTTCACCGAGATGTGGGAGCGTTTCTCCTACTACGGCATGAGGGCCCTTCTCGTCCTTTACCTGGTCTCCGGCGGCACGGACGCGGCCACCGGCAGCCAGGGCGGCGGTCTCGCCATGACGGCGGCCACGGCCACGGCGATCTACTCCGTGTACGTGTCGATGGTCTACCTGATGGCCATGCCCGGCGGCTGGTTCGGCGACCGTGTCTGGGGCGCCCGCAAGACGGTCGCCATCGCCGGTTTCGTGATCATGGCGGGCCACGCCTCGCTGGCGGTCCCCGGCCAGGCGGCGTTCTTCGCGGGCCTCGCGCTCGTCGCCGTCGGTTCCGGTCTGCTCAAGGCCAACATCTCGACGATGGTCGGCCACCTCTACAACGGCCCGGACGACCCGCGCCGTGACGGTGGCTTCACGCTCTTCTACATCGGCATCAACCTGGGCGCCTTCATCGCCCCCTTCGCCGTCGGCACGCTGGGCGAGAAGGTCAACTGGCACCTCGGCTTCGCGCTCGCCGCGGTCGGCATGGGCCTGGGCCTCGCCTGCTTCCTGTCCTTCACCAAGAGCCTGAGCCCGAAGAGCAACGTCGTCCCGAACCCGCTCTCCGCCGCCGAGCGCAAGAGCGTCCTGGTCAAGGTCATCGCCGTCGTCGCCCTCGCCGCCGCCTTCTACGGCACCGTGGTCGCGCTCGGCATGTACACCCTGAAGTGGGCCCTGGTCCCGATCACCCTCGCCGGTCTGATCATCCCGGTCGCCGTCCTGGTCCGCATCAAGCGCGACAAGGACCTCGACAAGACCGAGCAGTCGAAGATGACCGGATACATCTGGTTCTTCGTCGCCGCCGCCGTCTTCTGGATGATCTACGACCAGGGCGGCTCGACCCTGTCGCTCTTCGCCTCCACCAAGACCGCGGACAGCGTCTTCGGCCTCGGCTTCCCGGCCACCTGGTACCAGTCGCTGAACCCGCTCTTCGTGATGTCGCTGGCCCCGGTCTTCGCCTGGCTGTGGCTGTGGCTGGCCCGCAAGAACCAGGAGCCGAACACCATCGTGAAGTTCGCGATGGGCCTGGTCCTGGTCGGCGCGTCCTTCTTCGTCTTCATCGTCCCGATGAACATGGCGGGCGACGGCAAGGTCTCCCCGATGTGGCTCGTCTCGATCTACATGATCCAGACCATCGGTGAGCTGTGCCTCTCCCCCGTCGGCCTCTCCGTCACCACGAAGATGGCCCCGCAGAAGTACGCCTCCCAGATGATGGGCGTCTGGTTCCTCGCGGTCACCGCCGGTGACTGCACCACCGGCCTGCTCTCGCTGGCGGGGGTGGACCTGAACGGCACCGGGATCATCGCCTTGGAGGCCACCCTGGCGGTCGCCGCGGGCTTCGCGATCTACATGTACCGCAAGAAGGTCCAGGGCCTCATGGGCAGCGTCCACTGACCCTGCCGCCCGGCACCCGTACGCACGGAGGGCCGCCGCACCGATTCCGGTGCGGCGGCCCTCCGCCGTTTCCGTCCGACGACAGGATCTAGCGGCGCAGCCTGGCCCACGGAGTGAAGGTGAACACCGCCCCGCCGAGCAGGATCACCGTGCCCGCCACGAGGGCGAGGGCGCGCAGGGCGCCGGTGTCGTCGGCGCCGGTGTGCGCGAGGTCGTCACCGCCGCCGGAGCTCCCGCCGGCGGAGTTCCCGCCGCCGGAGTTCCCGGTGCCGCCGGTGACGCCGCCCTCCTGCTTGGTCGTGTCGAGCTCCAGGGAGACCGGGGAGGCGCCCTGGACCTTGCACGGGAGGACGATGTCCGTGCCGGCCAGCGACACCGTGATGGTGAGGTCGCCGGGGCTGAGCGTCACCTTGCCGCTGGCGCCCGGCTTGTAGACGCCGGTCATGTCGGTCAGCGACACCATCGCGCCGGTCTCCAGGGGGGCCGGGTTTCCGGGGCCGGTCACGGTCACCGCGCCCTCCTCGGCGCCCCCGATCCGTACCTTCATCGACGGCTTCAGCGCGCCCTTGGGGAGCGGGGCGGGGCTCGGCATGATGCCCTTGCCGGTCTTCACGGTGAGCTTGTACGAGCCGCCGTCCTTGCGGGCGTTGATCGTCACCTGGGAGGTGACGTCGGCCGGTCCGGGCGCCTGGCAGGAGAGCTTCACGGCGACCTCCTTGCCGGGGAAGTCGCTCTGTCCGCCCCCGCCGCCGGAGCTGCCGCCGGAGCTCGTGGAGGAGCCGCCGGTGGTCCCGGCCGTGGTGGCGCCGGACGTGCCGCCGGTGGTGCCGGTGGTGCCCGTCGTGCCGCTGGTGCCCGTCGTGCCGCCCGAGGCCGTGGTCGAGCCGCCGGAGGTCGTCGTCGTCCCGCCGGACGTCGTCGTGGTCCCGCCCGTCGTGGTCGTGGAGCCGCCGGACGTGGAGCCGCCCGAGACCGAGCCGCCCGAGGTCCCGCCGTCCGTGACCTTGATCGTGGCGGCGGCCCCGACGGTCTCCTTCGGCGTGCACTTCGTGTCCGTGGACAGCGGCTTGGACACGTTGATCGTGTACTTGTCCGGCGTCAGCGTGATCTCACCGGCCTTGTCCAGCTTCAGCTTGCCCTTCATGTCCGGCAGGACCATCGGGCTGTTCTTCTTGATCGGCGGGTTCTGCCGCGGCCCCTCCATGGACAGCGTCCCGCTCCCCGCGCCGCCCAGCCTGACCGTGCCGGTCGGCTTGACGGTGTCCTGGTCCAGGTCGAGCATGTCGGGGTTCTTGGAGGCGGCCGTGACGGTCTTCCACACCACCTCGACCTCGTCGCCGACCTTGGCCTCGGCGGGCGCGGTGATCCGGACCGTGGTGGTGCCCTGGACCGCCGGGAGGCCGGAGATCGCGGGCGGGATGCACTCGGTCTTGTAGGAGACCTCGGCGGCCAGCGCCGGGCTCGCGGTCAGCAGGATTCCCGCGCCGCCGAGCATCAGCGCGACACCCGCCGCGAGCGTGCTGCGGGCCGTGCGTGTCGTGCGTGTGGTGCTCACGACTGTCCCTTCGTCGTCGGACTGTTCTCTGACGGTGCGGAATGGGGCGTGAACCAGGGCAGGACCGCGGTCGGCCGTTCGTCACCGGCGGCGGTCGCCGGCGGTACGGGCCCGGGGGCGCGGTCCGGCGCCCGGTGCGCGTGCGGGGGGTGCGGCTGGGCGTGCTGCCGGTGCGGGCGGCGGCGGGCCGCCGGGCGGACCCGGTCGACGACGGCCATGCCGATCCGGAAGAGGCCCGCCGGGACGACCACCGCGAGCAGCAGCCAGAAGAGCGTGACGCCCCACGGGCGCCCGACGCCCCAGGGCTGTTCGACCAGCACCTTGCCGTCGTAGCGGACGGAGACCTGGTAGTCGCCGTGGGCGCCGGCCGTCAGCTCGACGGGCAGCCGGATCTCGGCCTTGCGGCCGGGCTGGAGGGTGCCGCGCCAGGGCCGTTCCTCGTACTGCGGGGAGAAGACGCCGTGGCTGCTGCCGACCTCGAACACCGGGTCCTTGAGGGGCGTCTGGCCGAGGTTGCCGACGGTGAAGACCACCTCGCGGCGGGCCGGGGCGCCGAACCAGACGAGGACGCCGCTGGAGCCTTCGAGCCGTACGGTGGCGAGGACGGCGAGCCGCCCGGTGCCGGTCGGCTCGGGCAGCGGCGCGGTCGGGTGCCCGGCGACGGTGAAGGCGACGTCCACGGAGTCCTGCTGGCCGGTGACCCCGGCCACGTGCACCACGCAGGGGCAGGGCTTGGGCGGCTCGGCGACCGGCAGCTTCTGGCTGAAGGCGCCCTTGGCGTCCACGGTGGCGGCCCGGCCCTCGGTGTTGGCGCAGGAGTTGGTGCCGCCGATGACGCCCTTGCCGGGCGCGGACTGGCCGCAGACCAGCAGCATGAGCAGGGCGCCCGCTTTCCAGCCGGAGCCGCTGACGGTGAGCTCGCCGCCCTTGCCGCCCTCGGTCTTCGAGAGCGCCACCGTGGGCGCGGGCTCGGCGGCGGCCGGGGCGGCGGGCAGCAGGGCGAACAGCAGCGCGGCGAGCAGGGCGGCGGCCACACCCGTACGCGCGGGCCTGGTCGGGCTCATCGGGTCCTCCGTATCGCGTACGCGGTGGCGGCGGCGGCCCCGAGGAGGGCGGCGGCTCCGGCGCCGACACCCGCCGCGGAGGCGAAGACGGTGTCCGCGGCGGCCGTCGCGGGGGCCGCGCCCGGGGCGGTGGCCGTGACGCGGACGGTGACCGTGTCCAGGGCCGGCGGGTCGGGCCAGGGCTCGGTGCGGACGGTCCGCTCGCCGGGGCGCAGGGTCAGCTCCAGCGGGCGTTCGGGCCGGTCGACCAGGCGGCGGCCGAAGGCGCCGTCGGCGCGGACGGCGAGGCGCGGGGCGAGCAGGGTGTTGCCGCGGTTGACGAGCGTGTAGTGCAGGGTCCCGGCGCGGTCGACGCGGACGTCCTCGACGGTGAGCGCGGCGAGCCGGGGCCCGCTGACCCGCAGGCGCAGCGGGACGAGCGCCTCGCGTCCCGCGGCGGCGGCGCGGACGGTGCCGCGCAGCTCGCCGGGCGGGGTGTCGGCGGTGACGGTCACCGCGAAGGGCACGTCCGCGCGGGTCCGGGCGGGCACGGTGACGGTCCGGGCGGCGAGGGCCACCCGGGCGCCCGGGGCGCCCTCGCCGGTGAGCCGCACGGTGAGCGGGCGGCTGCCCGGGTTGGTGACGGACAGGGTGTCCTGGAGGACGCTGCCGGGGGCGCCCTCCAGGTAGACGTACGGGCGTCCCGCGGCGGGCGCCGCCGTCCAGCCGGGCGCGGGTGCCGCCGCGACCGCCCCGAGCAGGGCGAGCGCGGCGGCGCCGGTCCCGGCCCACGCCGTCCGCATCAGCGTGCCGTGCGCCGGGTGAGCCAGAGCACCCCGGCCGCGCCGGTCAGCAGGACGGTGCCGCCGAGGGTGCCGAGGGCGACGGCCGAGTCGAGCGGGCCGGTCTTGGGCAGGGTGGTCGTGCCTCCGGAGCCGCCGGAGTCGCCGCCCGAGCCGCCGGAGTCGCCCGAGCCGCCGCCGGAGCCGCCGGCGGCGGTGACGTCGAGTTCGAGGGAGGGCTTGGGGCTGTTCTTGGGGGTGCAGACGGCGGCGTCCATGCCGAGCGCGTGGACGGTGAGCACCCCGGCGGTGAAGGTGACCTTGCCGCTCTTCTTCGGGGTGTACGTGCCCGTCAGCTTCCCAATGGCGATCGGGGTGTTGGGCGGGATGGCGGCCGTGTTGGGGACGCCCTTGACCTGGACCTTGCCGCTGTCCGCGCCGCCGAGGACGAGCTCGGCGCGGGGGGTCATGACGCCCTTCGGGAGTTCGACGGGGCTGTCGGAGACGCCCTTCTCGAACGACATGGTGACCGTGTACGAGCCGCCGTTCTTGACGGCGGTGATGTCGACGGGCGAGACGGCGCCCTTGGGCCCGATCTTCGTCTCGCAGGCGTAGTTGACGTCGACGACCGCCGCGTGGGCGGCGGGGGCGGCGAGCAGGACCGTCGCGCCCGCCGCCGTCATCGCCGCCGTCAGCGCGCCGGCCCTTCTTCTCCGGTTCGGCACCTTGAGCACCCCTCACCGCACAGTAGCTGACGATCTATCAGATTGGCCGTCAAGGTACGCCGGGGGTCTTGCGGAGGGAAGAGAGAGGGAAGTGAAAGTCCTATGCGGGCGCGGCCAGTTCGGCCCAGACCGTCTTTCCGGGGGCGCCCGGGATCCGTTCGACGCCCCAGTCGCGGCAGAGCCGCTGCACGATGAACATGCCGTGCCCGCCGGGGCGTCCTGCGCGGTGCGGGGTGCGCGGGGCGGGGCGGCCGGCGCCGCGGTCGACGACTTCGAGGCGGAGCACCTCGGCGAGGCGCAGCACGCGCAGGCTCTCGGGGCCCTCGGCGTGCAGACAGGCGTTGGTGACGAGCTCGGAGACCACGAGCAGGACGTCCTCGGCGGCGGCGCGCCGGTCGGCGGTGGCCGCGGGCAGCCAGCCCCAGTCGTGGAGCGCCTGCCGGGTGAAGTCCCGGGCCATCGGGACGGTGCCGCTGGCCGCGCCGAGGGCGAGGGTACGGACCTCGGGGTCGCCGGAGGCGGTCTCCTTCAACGCTTCACCTCACCGAGTTCAGCCGATGGACGAGGGACGGGACGAGCGGGCGGTGCGGGTGGGGCGGCGGGCCGGGCCGTGGCCGCGACCGGGGGCCGGTCGGGGGTCAGTCGGGCAGGGCCGTCGCCAGCGACTCGTGGACGGTGAAGACCGCGTCGGCGCCGGTGATCTCGAACACCCGGGCCACCGTCGGGAGCATCCCGGCGAGATGGACCCCGCCGCCCGCGGCGTCGGCCCGCAGCCGGGCGCCGAGCAGCACGTTCAGCCCGGTGGAGTCGCAGAAGTCGAGGCGTGAGCAGTCGACGACGAGCCGGGTGCGGCCCTCGTCGAGCGCGCGGTCGAGTGGCGCGCGCAACAGTTCGGCGGTGTGGTGATCGAGCTCACCCACCGGGGTGAGCACCTCGCTCGCCCCCACGGTGCGGACCTCGACCCGGAACCGCCCGGGTGCGCTGCCGATGTGCTGGCGGTACATGCGTCGAACCATACAAGCGCGGCCCCCCGAACCGCACATGAGCTCCACCGCAAACACTCCCAAAGCAGACAATTGCCACTTGCAACCATCGGTGTCGAACCGGTAGGGCTAGAAGGACACATTCCGCATTGGCCGGCTTGGAGGCGCCGCACACCGCAGCGAGAGACACAACGATGGAGGAGACCATGTCACCCCGGCTCGACGTCACGGAGCTCCCGGACCTCCCGCGGATCCCGCATCCGGACGAGATCGCGCCGCAGGACGCGCGCGCCCTCTCCAAGACCCTCTTCGCCCGCCTCGGCGAGCTGGAGGAGGGCACCCACGAGTACGCGTACGTCCGCAACACCCTGATCGAACTCAACCTGGCGCTGGTCAAGTTCGCCGCCTCACGGTTCCGCACCCGCAGCGAGCCGATGGAGGACATCGTCCAGGTCGGCACGATCGGCCTCATCAAGGCGATCGACCGCTTCGACCTGGCCCGCGGCGTGGAGTTCCCCACCTTCGCGATGCCGACGATCATCGGCGAGATCAAGCGCTTCTTCCGCGACACCTCCTGGTCCGTGCACGTCCCCCGGCGGCTCCAGGAACTGCGCATCGCGCTGGCCAAGGCGGGCGACGAGCTCGCCCAGCGGCTCGACCGCTCGCCCACCGTCGACGAGCTCGCCCGCGAACTGGGCATCGGCGCCGACGAGGTGATCGAGGGCATGGCCGCCGCCAACGCGTACACCGCGAGCTCCCTGGACGCCCCGCCCGACGACTCCGCGTCCGAGGCGGCGCCGCTGGCGGACCGGCTCGGCTACGAGGACCACGGTCTGGAGGGCATCGAGTACATCGAGTCGCTCAAGCCGATGATCGCCTCACTGCCGGCCCGCGACCGCCGCATCCTCTCGCTCCGCTTCACCGCGGGCCTCACCCAGTCGGAGATCGGCGAGGAGCTGGGCATCTCCCAGATGCACGTCTCCCGGCTGCTCTCCCGCACCCTGGCCCGGCTCCGCAGGGGCCTGACGGCGGAGGACTGAACTCCGGCCCGGCGGCACGGAAACGGGCTGGACCGGACCCGGTCGGCGCTGCGACAGTCGGTCCCATGTCGCGCACCGCCCACCACGTGCCGCCCCGGCACGCGCCCGTCGCCGGGGACCGCCCCGGCCGCCCCTGGCACGCCCTGGTGCTGTACGACCTGCGCCACGGCGGCGGGTCCGCGCCGAGGGCGGTCCGGCGGTCCGTGGCGGTGTACGCCTTCGCCCGCCACAACCGCGACCGCGCCCTCGGCCGCGAGGCCACCGTGGCGGAGCGCCGCGCCCGGCAGCGGCTGCGGGCGCGGCTCGGGACCGTCGTACGGCTCGTCGACTCGCCCGCCGGGCGGCTCTCCCCGGAGGCGGCGGACGCGGTGGACGTGCCCCCGGCCCGCCACCGCCGCGGGGTGCTCTGGCTGGCGTGACCGCCCGTCAGGCCACCCGGGCGCCCGCCCGCCAGACCTCCGACACCAGCGGGACACCGGGCCGGTAGGCCAGGTGGACGTGGGACGGGGCGTCCAGGAGGACCAGGTCCGCGCGGGCACCGGGGGACAGGCGGCCCACGTCGGTGCGGCGCAGGGCCGCCGCGCCGCCCGCCGTGGCGGACCACAGGGCCTCGTCCGGGGTCATCCGCATGTCGCGGACGGCCAGCGCGACGCAGAACGGCACCGAGGACGTGAACGACGAGCCCGGGTTGCAGTCCGTGGAGAGGGCCACCGTCACGCCGGCGTCCAGCAGGCGGCGGGCGTCCGGCCACGCGGCGCGGGTGGAGAACTCCGCGCCCGGCAGCAGGGTCGCCACCGTGTTCCCCGAGGCGAGCGCGTCCACGTCCGCGTCGGTCAGGTGGGTGCAGTGGTCCGCGCTCGCCGCGTCCAGCTCGACCGCGAGCTGGACGCCGGGCCCGTACGAGAGCTGGTTGGCGTGCACGCGCGGCAGCAGGCCCTTCGCCTTGCCCGCCGTCAGGATCGCCCGCGCCTGGTCGCCGTCGAAGGCACCCTTCTCGCAGAAGACGTCGACCCAACGGGCGTACGGGGCGCAGGCGTCCAGCATGCCGCCCGTCACCAGCTCCACGTACGCCGCCGGGTCGTCCGCGTAGTCCGGGGAGACGATGTGGGCGCCCAGGTAGGTGACCTCGTCCGTGTGCTCGGCGGCGATGCGCAGGGCGCGGGCCTCGTCCTCGACGGTCAGGCCGTAGCCGGACTTGGTCTCGAACGTGGTCGTGCCCTGGCGCAGGGCCTCCCGCATGAACCGGGCGACGTTCGCCGACAGTTCCGCGTCGGTGGCCGCGCGGGTCGCCGCGACCGTCGTGCGGATGCCGCCCGCCTTGTACGGCTGCCCGGACATGCGGGCGTTGAACTCGGCGGTGCGGTCGCCCGCGAAGACGAGGTGCGAGTGGGAGTCGACGAAGCCGGGGATGACGGCCCGGCCCCCGGCGTCGACCCGCTGGTCGGCCGCCGGGGCCTTCGCGGCGGGGCCGGTCCACACGACCCGGTCGCCGTCCAGGACGAGGGCGGCGTCCGTCAGCAGACCTAGGGATGAACCGTCGCCCTGGGCCGGGTCGTTGGTGACCAGGGTGGCGATGTCGGTGATGAGCGTGGTGGCCATGGGGCGCTCCGGGAGGGTGTGAGGGTGCGGGCCGGTGGGGGGTTGTGCCCACCCGTTCCGCCCCGGCGGAACGCATGCCCACAACCCCCGGGGCGGTCAGTCTCTGAGGGTCCTGATCGCTTCCGCCAAGGCGCGGCCCGCGTCCGGGAGGGTCTTGTGGATGCCGTCCCGGACGATCGGGCGGCCGGCCACCACCACGTGGTGGACGTCCGCCGCCGTCGCCGCGAAGACCGCCGTCTCGGCGCCCAGGCGGGCGGCCGGGCCCGCGGTGCGGACCGAGTCCAGGGCGAGGGTGGTGAAGTCGGCCAGGGCGCCCGGCTCCAGGGTGCCCGCGTCCGCCCAGCCGAGGGCCGCGTGGCCGTCGGCCGTCGCGGCGCGCAGCAGGGCGGCGGCCGTCCAGTGGCCGCGGGTGCGGGTGCGCAGGCGCTCGTTCAGCTCCATGGCCCGCGCCTCCTCCAGGAGGTCGATGACCGCGTGGCTGTCGCTGCCCAGGGAGAGCGGGGAGCCCGCCCGCTGGAGGGCGACGGCCGGCCCGATGCCGTCCGCGAGGTCGCGTTCGGTCGTCGGGCACATGCAGGTGCCGGTGCCGGAGGAGCCGATCAGGGCGATGTCGGCGTCGGTCATATGGGTGTTGTGGACACCCGTGGTGCGCGTGCCCAGCACGCCGTGCTCGGCGAGCAGCTGGGTGGGCGTCATGCCGTGGGCGGCCTGGCAGGCGTCGTTCTCCGCGGTCTGCTCGGAGAGGTGGACGTGCAGGGGCGCCGAGCGGTCCTGGGCCCAGCGGGCGACGGTGGCGAGCTGCCCGGCCGGGACCGCGCGCACGGAGTGGATCGCGGCCCCGATCCGTACGCCCGCGCGCTCCTTGAGCGCCGAGACCCGCTCGGCCCAGGTGTCCGCCGTGCCGTCGGTGAAGCGGAGCTGGTGCGGCTCGGGGGCCGCGCCGAAGCCGGAGGAGAGGTAGGCGGTGTCGAGCAGGGTGATGCGGATGCCCGCCTCGCCCGCCGCCGCGATGAGGGCCTCGCCCATGGCGTTGGGGTCGGCGTACGGGCTCCCGCCGGGCGCGTGGTGCAGATAGTGGAACTCTCCGACCGAGGTGATCCCGGCCAGCGCCATCTCCGCGTACACCGCGCGGGCCAGCGCGAAGTAGCTGTCGGGGGTGAGCCGTTGGGCGATGGTGTACATCACCTCGCGCCAGGTCCAGAAGGTGCCGGAGCCCACCTGGACGGTGCCGCGCAGGGCGCGGTGGAAGGCGTGCGAGTGGGCGTTGGCCAGGCCGGGGAGGGTCAGGCCGCGCAGCACGACGGCGCCGGGCGGCGGGGTGTCGGCCCCGGTGCGCACGGCCGTGATCCGGCCGTCCGCGACGTCCAGCGCCACGCCCGGCTCGACGTTCGTGCCGAGCCAGGCGTGTTCCAGCCAGTAGGTCACCTGCACGCCAGGTCCTCCAGTACGTCGGCGAGTGCCCGGACGCCGGCCACGCAGTCGTCCTCGGCCGCCGATTCGGCCGGGGAGTGCGAGACGCCCGTGGGGTTGCGCACGAACAGCATGGCGGTCGGGACGGACGCGGAGAGGATTCCGGCGTCGTGTCCCGCGCCGGTGCCGAGGACCGGGACCTTGCCCAGGCTCCCGGCGAGGATCCGGGCCAGCTCGTCGCGGAGCGCGTCCTGGAAGTCGATGACCGGGGTGTACGACTCGCGGGTGAGGGCCAGGTCGACGCCGTGCCGCTCGGCGTGCTCCAGGGCGGCGGTGTGGATGCCGCCGAGGGTGGCGCTGAGCGTGGCCTCGTCGGCGGCGCGCAGGTCGAGCCAGCCGCGGACCAGCGACGGGATCGCGTTGACGCCGTTCGGCTCGACGGCGATCTTGCCGAAGGTGGCGACGGCGCCTTCGAGTTCGGCCGCGCGGCGGGCGGCGAGGACGGTCTCGGCGTACGGCAGCATCGGGTCGCGCCGGTCGACGAGCCGGGTGGTGCCCGCGTGGTTGGCCTCGCCGTGGAAGTCCAGCCGCCAGCGGCCGTGCGGCCAGATCGCGGAGGCGATGCCGACGGGGTCGCCGGACAGGTCGAGGGCGCGGCCCTGCTCGACGTGGAGCTCGACGAAGGCGCCGACGCGGGCGAGCCGCTCTGGGTCGGCGCCGATGGACTCGGGGTCGTGTCCGGCGGCCTCCATGGCCTCGGGGAGGCTGATCCCGTCGGCGTCGCGCAGCTCGAACGCCTTCTCCTTGGTCAGCTGCCCGGCGGCGAGCCGGGAGCCGACGCAGGCGAGCCCGAAGCGGGCGCCCTCCTCGTCGCCGAAGTTGACGATGGCGAGGGGCCGCCGGAACGAGACGCCCCGGGCGCGCAGTTCGTCGAGGGCGGCGAAGGCGGAGACGACGCCGAGGGGGCCGTCGAAGGCGCCGCCGTCGGGCACGGAGTCCAGGTGGGAGCCGGTGACGACGGCGTCACCTGCGGCGGGGTCGCCGAGCCAGGCCCACTGGTTGCCGTTGCGGTCGGTCTCGACGTCGAGGCGGCGGGCCTCCGCCTGCATCCGGAACCAGAGCCGGCAGTCGGCGTCGGCGCCGGTCCAGGCGTAGCGGCGGTAGCCGCCCGAGGCGTCGCTGCGGCCGATGGGCCGCAGCGAACGCCACATGGCGTGGAAGCTCTCGCTCACGCGGAGGCCCCGGTGCCGGTGCCCTCGGCGCCCTCAGCGCTTGCGGCGCCCTCGGCGCCTTCGCGCATCGGGACGCGTACGCCCTTCTCGTCGGCGACGCGCTCCGCGATGTCGTAGCCGGCGTCGACGTGCCGGATGACGCCCATGCCGGGGTCGTTGGTGAGCACGCGGCGGATCTTCTCGCCGGCCAGCTTGGTGCCGTCGGCGACGGAGACCTGTCCGGCGTGGATGGAGCGGCCCATGCCGACGCCGCCGCCGTGGTGGAGGGAGACCCAGGAGGCGCCGGAGGCGACGTTGACCATGGCGTTGAGCAGCGGCCAGTCCGCGATGGCGTCGGAGCCGTCGAGCATGGCCTCGGTCTCGCGGTACGGGGAGGCCACCGAGCCGCAGTCCAGGTGGTCGCGGCCGATGGCGAGGGGCGCGGCGAGGGTGCCGTTGCCGACCATGTCGTTGAACATGTCGCCGGCCTTGTCGCGCTCGCCCTGGCCGAGCCAGCAGATGCGGGCGGGCAGGCCCTGGAAGTGGACGCGCTCGCCGGCCATCTTGATCCAGCGGTGCAGCGACTCGTTCTCCGGGAAGAGGTCGAGGATCGCCTTGTCCGTCTTGTGGATGTCGGACGCCTCGCCGGACAGCGCGGCCCAGCGGAACGGGCCCTTGCCCTCGCAGAACAGCGGCCGGATGTAGGCGGGGACGAAGCCGGGGAAGGCGAAGGCGCGGTCGTAGCCGGCCAGCTGGGCCTCGCCGCGGATGGAGTTGCCGTAGTCGAAGACCTCGGCGCCCGCGTCCATGAAGCCGACCATGGCCTCGACGTGGCGGGCCATCGACTCGCGGGCGCGGGTGGTGAAGCCGGCCGGGTCCTTGGCGGCCGCGTCGGCCATGTCCTCGAAGGCGATGCCGACGGGGAGGTAGGCGAGCGGGTCGTGGGCGGAGGTCTGGTCCGTCACGATGTCGATCGGGGCGCCCTCGGCCAGCATCTGCGGGACGAGCTCGGCGGCGTTGCCGAGCAGGCCGATGGAGAGCGGGCGGCGGGCGTCGCGGGCCTCGACGGCGAGCTGGAGGGCGTGCGCGAGGCTGTCGGCCCTGACGTCGAGGTAGCGGTGCTCGATGCGGCGCTCGATGGCGCGCGGGTCGACGTCGACACAGATCGCGACGCCGTCGTTCATCGTCACGGCGAGGGGCTGGGCGCCGCCCATGCCGCCGAGGCCGGCGGTGAGGGTGATGGTGCCGGCCAGGGTGCCGCCGAACTTCTTGGCGGCGACGGCGGCGAAGGTCTCGTAGGTGCCCTGGAGGATGCCCTGGGTGCCGATGTAGATCCAGGACCCGGCGGTCATCTGGCCGTACATGGTGAGGCCGAGGGCCTCCAGGCGGCGGAACTCCTCCCAGTTGGCCCAGTCGCCGACCAGGTTGGAGTTGGCGATGAGAACGCGCGGGGCCCACTCGTGGGTCTGCATGACGCCGACCGGGCGGCCGGACTGGACCAGCATGGTCTCGTCCTGCTTCAGCGTGCGCAGGGTGCGGACCATGGCGTCGAAGGAGCGCCAGTCGCGGGCGGCCTTGCCGGTGCCGCCGTAGACGACGAGCTTGTCGGGGTGCTCGGCGACCTCGGGGTCGAGGTTGTTCTGGAGCATCCGGAGGGCGGCCTCCTGCTGCCATCCCAGGGCGCTCAGTTCCGTACCGCGCGGGGCCCGTACGGGGCGGGGTCCTGACATGGCGGTGCCTCCTCGCATGTGATTCAGATATTCACATCCTGACCGGCTGAATAGAAGTAGTCAACAGCTGCGCGCCCACCCCGCCCGGTGGTGGGATGGGGGGATGGCTTCCTCACGTCGCGACCAGGCCGTCCGCGCCGCCGTCGAGCAAGGACTCCTCACCCCCTCCGAACCCGTCGCCGCGCTCCTCGACACCGAGGGCATCCGCGCCTCCGCCGCCGCCCTGACCAGCGCCTTCGCCGCCGTCACCGACGCCCCCGTGCTGCACGCCTTCGCCGTCAAGGCCGCCCCGCTCGTGCCCGTGCTGCGCCTGCTGTACGAGGCGGGGCTCGGCGTCGAGGTGGCGAGCCCCGGCGAGCTGGCGCTGGCCCGCGCGGCGGGCGTGCCCCCGGCCCGTACCGTCCTGGACTCCCCCGCCAAGACCCCCGCCGAACTGCGCCAGGCCCTCGCGCTGGGCATCGCCGTCAACGCGGACAGCCTCCAGGAGCTGGCCCGGCTCGACGCCCTGGTCGCCTCCGCCCCCACCGCCTCGCCGCTCGGCCTGCGGGTCAACCCGCAGCTCGGGGCCGGCTCCATCGGCGCCCTGTCCACCGCGACCGCCACCTCCAAGTTCGGCGTGGCGCTGCGCGACGAGGGCGCCCGCGAGGCCGTCGTCCGGGCCTTCCTCGACCGCCCCTGGCTCACCCGGCTGCACACCCACACCGGCTCCCAGGGCATCCCGCTCGCCCTGATGGCCGAAGGGGTCGGCGCCGCCTACGCGCTCGCCGAGGAGATCAACACCAAGGCCGGACGGCAGCAGATCGACACGGTCGACATCGGCGGCGGGCTCCCGGTGAACTTCGCCTCCGACGAGGAGACCCCCACCTTCGCCGAGTACGCCGCCCTGCTCGCCGCCACCGTCCCCGGACTGCTCGACGGGCGCTACGCCCTGGTCACCGAGTTCGGCCGGGCCCTGCTCGCCAAGCACGGCACGGTGCTGGCCCGGGTCGAGTACACCAAGGTCTCCGGCGGGCGCCCCATCGCCGTCACCCACGCGGGTGTCCAGGTCGCCACCCGCACCGTGTACGCGCCGGAGTCCTGGCCGCTGCGGATCCTCGCCTACGACTCCGGGGGCCGCCCCCGGACCGGCGAGGAGACCGTCCAGGACGTGGCCGGGCCCGCCTGCTTCGCCGGGGACCTGCTGGCCACCGGCCGGAGCCTGCCGCCGCTGCGCCCCGGCGACGTGGTGGCCGTGCCGGACACCGGCGCGTACTACTTCGCCCACCACTACGCGTACAACAGCCTGCCCCGGCCGGCGGTCCACGGGTTCACCCCGACGGCCGACGGCTCCGTCGCCTTCCGCACCGTCCGCCGGGCCCAGACCCTCGACGAGATCGTGGCCGAGGCGGGCGGCGACCGGCCGGGCGCGCTCCTGCGGGACGGGGCGTCCGGTGGTCCCATGAGGCCATGACAGGAACCACCTCCGTGGTCGTCGAGCGCCGGGTCGCCGCCTCCCCCGGGCGGGTCTGGGAGTCGATCACCGACCTGCCGGACCTGCCCCGGGTGCTCAGCGGCGTGGAGAAGGTCGAGGTGCTCACCCCGGGCGGCTTCGGCGTGGGCACCCGCTGGCGCGAGACCCGGCGCATGATGGGGAGGTCGGCCACGGAGGAGATGACCGTGACCGCCTGCGAACCGCCCGAGCGCTACGTCACCGTGGCCGACTCGCACGGCATGCACTACGTCAACGAGCTCACCCTGCTCCCCGAGGGCCCGGCGGTCTCCGCCGGGGCGACCACCCTGCGGATGACCTTCAGCGCCCGCCCCGCGCACGACCGCACCCCGGGACTGGCCACCCGGCTGCTCAGCCGCCTCGGCGCCCGGGCCGTCGCGCGGGCGCTCGCCAAGGACCTGGCGGAGCTCGCGGCGGCGGTCGAGAGCCGGGGCTAGGGTCTGTCCCGGGCGGTCGCCCCCTCTCCCTTACCACCGGTCTGACAAATTCCATTGGAAAATGCCAGAACCCCTCCCCCGGGCCGCGACGTTCAGTAGCGTCACCGTCACTGCCGTACGTCCGCACGCCGCATCGGGAGGGGATCTCGCGTGCCCGGAATCGACGAGTGCCTACTGGAGGCCATGGGCCTGCCGGGGGCACGCGGCGCCTGGCTGGTCGACTGGACCAGCGGGCTGGCCCTCGGCTCGGCGGGCGAGTCCCCGGTCGGCGACCACGAGACCACGGCGGCCGAAACCGCCGAACTGGCCCGCGCGGCGGCCGAGTTCGAATCCCCACCCGGGGGGCCGGACGGACCCGGCGGACCCGGCGGATCCGGGAGCTCCATACCCGACGGTCCCCCCGTCGAGGACCTGATCCTCACCACCCGCACCGGCTACCACCTGCTCCGCTTCGTCGAGACCGCCTTCGACAGCAGCGTCTTCCTCCACCTCTGGCTCGACCGCGACGCCGGGAACCTCGCCCTCGCCCGCCTCCGGCTCGGCGACCTCGCGGAGAGGCTGGTCCTCGGATGACCGTCTCCCCGATGCTCACCCGCCTCGCCGCCGAGCGCGCCACCGGCGCCCTGCTCCGCGACCACGGCACCCTCTACCTCGTCGACGGCCGCGTCGTGCACGCCGAGAGCCCCTCCGCGCCCGGCCTCGACGTCCTGCTCACGGCGGGCGGCCGACTGCCCCGCGAGGGCTGGGACGAGGCCGTGGACCGGGCCGGGGCGCACCGCGCGGTCGGCCGCTTCCTCGTCGACAGCGGCCGGCTGCACGACGGGGAGCTGGAGATCTGCCACCTCGGGGCCGTCTTCGACGCCGCCTTCTTCGCCCTCGCCCCCACCAGCGCGCCGAGCCGCTTCCGGTACGGGGTGGGGCACTGGTTCGGCGCGGTGCGGCCGGTCGACGCCGAGGCCGTCGAGCGCGAGACCGTGCGCCGCCGCGAGCTCCTCGACAGCGTCTGGCCCTACCCCGCCGTCGACACCGCCCCCGTGGTGCCCCGCCCCGCCGCCCCCGGCCAGCCGGTCGGCGCCCGGCAGCGCGCGCTGCTGGCGGCGGCCGACGGGACGCGGACCCCGGCGGAGATCGCCCGGGTGCTCGGCCGGCCCGCCTTCCACACCCTGCTCGACGTGCGCCGGCTCGCGGCGGCCGGCCTGGTCGAGACCCCGAGCGAACCGCCGCCGACCGCCGCGCCCGCCGTCCCCGCCTGGGTCGGCGAGGTCGCCACCGACCCGGACATCGCCCTGCTCCGCCGGCTCCGCGACGCCCTGGAGGCAGCACTGTGATGAGGCGTGCCCTGCGCATGCGCGCCGAGAGGAGACAGCTGATGACCGCAGAAGCCGAGGTGCTCGGCGAGCTGAGACGGCTGCGGGCCCGCCTGCCGCAGCTCACCGGGGCGCTCGCGGCCAGCGCCGACGGCCTGGTGCTCGCCCAGGACACCGTCGACGGCGAGGCGGAGAGCGTGGCGGCGCTGACGGCCGCGGCCCTCGGCGTCGGGCAGCGGCTCACCGACACCACCGGGCAGGGCGGCTTCCGCGAGCTCCTGGTGCGCGGCGAGCACGGCTATGTGGCGACGTACGCGGCGGGGAGCTCGGCCGTCCTGACCCTGCTCGCCGAGCCGCGGATCAACGTGGGCCGCCTCCACCTGGAGGCCCGCCGCTCCAGCGCCCGGATAGGCGAGCTGGTGGACGGCGCGCTGGAACGCAGAGACCTGACCTGAGCCCCGAACCGGGACCCGAACCGACCTGACCCGAGAACCGAGACGACCGCACACGCACACCCCTCTCTCACGTAAGGAAGTACGACAGCCATGGCGAACACCGAGACCTCCCTCAAGGAAGCCGCGCAGATCGAAGGCGCGATCGGCGCCGCCCTCGTCGACTACACGAGCGGCATGGCGCTCGGCACCATCGGCGGCGGCAAGGAGCTCGACCTGAACATGGCCGCGGCGGGCAACACCGACGTGGTCCGCGCGAAGGTCCGCACGATGGAGATGCTGGGCCTCAAGGACGGCATCGAGGACATCCTGATCACCCTCGGCGGCCAGTACCACCTGATCCGGCTGCTCAACTCGCGGGACGCCAACGGCCTGTTCCTCTACCTCGCCCTCGACAAGACCCGCGCCAACCTGGCGATGGCCCGCCGCCAGCTCCAGCAGATCGGGGACAAGATCCAGGTCTGAGCCCCCGGGCCCCGGCCCCCGGGGTCTACTCGACGAACAGCCCGCGCGCGGCCGCCTTGGTGTCGAACTCCTCCAGGCGGGCCTGCGCGTCCGGCAGCCCGTCCGCCATCGCCTCCAGCAGCACCCGGCCGAGCAGCATCGGCGCGCAGGCGGTGTCGAAGGCGAGCCCGGTGCCGACGGCGGCCGGGATGAGCAGGTCGCTGTGGGCGGCGACGGGCGCGAACGCGGACTCGGCGACGGTCACCACGGTGAGCCCCGCCGAGCGCGCGTACTCCAGCGCCTCGACGACCTCGCGCGGATGCCGGGGCAGCGCGAAGCAGAGCAGCGCCGTGGCCCCGGCGCGTACGGCCGCGTCGACGCGGTCGGTGAGCATGGAGCCGCCCTCGTCGAGCAGCCGGACGTCCGGGTGCACCTTGGCGGCGAAGTACGCGAAGCCGCGCGCCTGCGAGGAGGCGGCCCGCAGCCCGAGCACGAGCAGCGGCCGGGAGCCGGCGAGCAGCCCGCCCGCCCGCTCGACCGGCGCCGGGTCGGCGAGCAGCTCGGCGAGGTGGCGCAGGTTCTCGATCTCGGCGAGGACGGCCTGCTGGTACTCGTTGTGCCCGGTCTCCGCCCGCTCCGCCTCCCGCTCGGCCGCCGCGGGCCCGTTCTCGCGCAGGTGGCGGCGGAGCGCCGGGTAGCCGTCGAAGCCGAGGGCGACGGCGAAGCGGGTGACGGAGGGCTGGCTGACCCCGGCCAGCTCGGCCAGCTCCACGCTGGAGAGGAAGGGCACGTCGGCGGCGCGCCGGACCATGCAGTGCGCGATCCGCCGCTGGGTCGGCGTCAGCCGCTGCCCCTCGAAGAGCGCCTGCAGCCGTCCGGCCGGGCTGTCGCTCATGCCGTCCCCCTTCCGTCTATTCAGTCACCTGGAACTCTGCATGAGGATATGCAGGCAGGCAAGACGGATCCCGGGGGCCCGAGCGGGGCGGAGGCCAAAGAAGGGCTGGAGCAGGGCCGGCGAAGGGCCGGCGAAGGGCCGGGAAGGGCCGGAAAAGACTGTCGCGGGGACCGCCGCACCCCCGTTGCCGGGGGGCGGGACGACGGCGGTCCCCGCGAGGGACACGGGCCCGGGTCAGGGCCGGTCCGCGTCCGGGGCGTCGGGAGTCCGGGAGCCGCTCCGGAGTTCCGTGACGCCGATGAGCCCAATCTGCCGGACGCGTGTTAAGCGGGTGCTGCGGGCACGTGTCGCGCTCGTACCGGTTGCGCGAACGCACCCGCCGTCACCGCCCGGACACGGTCCGAGGGCTCAGTGCTGCTTCTTGGCGCCCCCGTTGGCGGCGAGGAAGGCCAGCAGGTCCTGGCGGCTGACCACGTCGGTCGGCTTGCCCTCGACCAGCACGATCGCCGCGTCCGCGTCGCCGAGGACGGACATCAGGTCGGCGACCGGCTCGCCCGAGCCGACCTGCGGCAGCGGGTCGCACATGTGGTGCTCCAGCGGGTCCTCCAGGGCGGCCTTCTGGTTGAAGAGCGCGCTCAGCAGCTCGCGCTCGACGACCGAGCCGACGACCTCGGCGGCCATCACGTCGGGGTGGCCGGCGCCCGGCTTCACGATCGGCATCTGGGAGACGCCGTACTCGCGCAGCACCTCGATGGCCTGGCCGACGGTCTCGTCCGGGTGCATGTGGACGAGCGAGGGCAGGCCGTGCGACTTGTGGCTGAGCACGTCGGCGACGGTGGCGGAGGTGGTGTCCTCCAGGAAGCCGTAGTCGGCCATCCACTCGTCGTTGAAGATCTTGGAGAGGTAGCCGCGGCCGGAGTCCGGCAGGATCACCACGACGACGTCGTCCGGGCCGAGCTCCTTGGCGACCTCCAGCGCGGCGACGACCGCCATGCCGCAGGAGCCGCCCACCAGGAGGCCCTCCTCCTTGGCGAGGCGGCGGGTCATCTGGAACGAGTCCTTGTCGGAGACGGCCACGATCCGGTCGGTGCCGGTCCGGTCGTACGCGGTCGGCCAGAAGTCCTCGCCGACGCCCTCGACCAGGTACGGGCGCCCGGAGCCGCCGGAGTAGACCGAGCCCTCCGGGTCGGCGCCGACGATCTGGACCGCGTTGCCGCTGATCTCCTTCAGGTACTTGCCCGTGCCGGAGATCGTGCCGCCGGTGCCGATGCCCGCGACGAAGTGGGTGATCCTCCCCTCCGTCTGCGCCCACAGCTCCGGGCCGGTGCTCTCGTAGTGCGAGCGGGGGTTGTTCGGGTTCGAGTACTGGTCCGGCTTCCACGCGCCCGGCGTCTCACGGACGAGCCGGTCCGACACGTTGTAGTACGAGTCGGGGTGCTCGGGGTCGACGGCGGTCGGGCAGACGACGACCTCGGCGCCGTAGGCCCGCAGCACGTTGATCTTGTCCGTGGACACCTTGTCGGGGCAGACGAAGATGCACTTGTAGCCCTTCTGCTGGGCCACGATCGCGAGGCCGACGCCGGTGTTGCCGGACGTGGGCTCGACGATGGTGCCGCCGGGCTTGAGCGCGCCGCTCTCCTCGGCCGCCTCGATCATGCGCAGGGCGATGCGGTCCTTGACCGAGCCGCCGGGGTTGAAGTACTCGACCTTGGCCAGGACCGTCGCCTGGATGCCCGCCGTGACGTTGTTGAGCTTCACCAGCGGGGTGTTGCCGACGAGGCTGATCATCGAGTCGTGGAATTGCACCGTAATCTCCGGGGTCTCCGTAATGGTGTGGCCAGCGTATTGCGTGCGATGCGTAGACGGAGGCGCTTACGGGGCAGTGAGTAACCACGAGGCGGCCGGAAGGCCGCCGACGGCTCGTGGGACCCGAAGGACCCTGAGGACCCGAAGGACCAGAAGGAGGTGGCGGCCCCGATGTCCAGCGCGAGGGTGGCACGGCGGATCGCGGCGGGTGCGGCGTACGGCGGCGGGAGCATCGGACTGCTCGGCGTGGCCGCCGTCGGGGTCCTGCTCGCCGAGGTGCAGCTCGCCAAGCGCTCGGTGGGGGGCGGGGTGGCCCCGCTGCCGCCGGGCGCGGACGGCCGCTACGGGCACGCGTACGGCGCCGAGCCCCCGTTCCGGCTGGCCCTTCTGGGTGATTCCACGGCGGCCGGTCAGGGCGTCCGCCGCACCGGCCAGACGCCGGGGGCGCTGCTCGCCTCCGGGCTCGCGGCGGTCGCCGAGCGCCCGGTGGACCTGCGGAACGTGGCGCTGCCCGGGGCCCGCTCGGACGACCTGGAGCGGCAGGTCTCGCTGCTGCTCTCGGGACCGGCCGGGGCGGCGCCGGACGTGTGCGTGATCATGATCGGCGCGAACGACGTGACCCACCGGATGCCGGCGACCCAGTCGGTGCGCGCCATGGCCTCGGCGGTCCGGCGGCTGCGCACGGCGGGCGCGGAGGTGGTGGTCGGCACCTGCCCGGACCTGGGCACCATCGAGCCGGTCTACCAGCCGCTGCGCTGGCTGGCCCGGCGGGCCTCGCGGCAGCTCGCGGCGGCGCAGACGATCGTGGTGGTGGAGCAGGGCGGGCGGACGGTGTCGCTGGGCGACCTGCTGGGCCCGGAGTTCGCGGCGAACCCGCGCGAGATGTTCGGGGTGGACAACTTCCACCCCTCCGCCGAGGGGTACGCGACGGCGGCGATGGCGCTGCTGCCGACGGTCTGCGCGGCGCTCGCGCTGTGGCCGGAGGCGGACCGGATCGAGGAGGCCCGGCACGAGAACATGCTGCCGGTGGCGAAGGCGGCGGCCGAGGCGGCGAAGGAGGCGGGCACGGAGGTCACCGGCGCCCGCGCGCCGTGGGCACTGCTCAAGCACCGCAGGCGCCGGCGGCTGCCGGTGCCGGGCGCGGCCGAGCCCCCGGCGCCGGGGGCCGCCGACGCCCCGGGCGAGGGCGGCCCGGGGGCCCGGAACGCCTCCGTACGGCAGGAGTGAGGACCCCGTGCGCCCCCGTCCGCACCCTCATGCGCACCCCCGCGCGAAAGCGCTGAGCGTACGCTTAGAAAAGAGGTCCGCATCACACGCCGAGGCCGGTGACCCCATGCGGTACGTACGGGTAACTTCCCTTTCAGTCCGCCCACCCAGCACCCTCCTGGAGCCGTGATGCCCGAAGCCGTGATCGTCTCGACCGCCCGCTCCCCCATCGGCCGGGCCTTCAAGGGCTCCCTGAAGGACCTGCGGCCCGACGACCTCACCGCCACGATCATCCAGGCCGCGCTCGCCAAGGTCCCGGAGCTGGACCCGCGCGACATCGACGACCTGATGCTCGGCTGCGGCCTGCCCGGCGGCGAGCAGGGCAACAACCTGGGCCGGATCGTGGCCGTGCAGATGGGCATGGACCACCTCCCGGGCTGCACGATCACCCGCTACTGCTCCTCCTCCCTGCAGACCTCGCGGATGGCGCTGCACGCGATCAAGGCGGGCGAGGGCGACGTCTTCATCTCGGCCGGCGTCGAGATGGTCTCGCGCTTCGCCAAGGGCAACTCGGACTCCTGGCCCGACACCCACAACCCGCTCTTCGCCGAGGCCGAGGCCCGCACCAAGGCCGTCGCCGCGTCCGAGGGCTCCACCTGGCACGACCCGCGCGAGGACGGCCTGGTCCCCGACGCGTACATCGCCATGGGCCAGACCGCCGAGAACCTGGCCCGCTGGAAGGGCGTCACCCGCCAGGAGATGGACGAGTTCGGCGTACGGTCGCAGAACCTCGCCGAGCAGGCCATCAAGAACGGCTTCTGGGAGCGCGAGATCACCCCGGTGACGCTGCCCGACGGCACCGTCGTCTCCGCCGACGACGGCCCGCGCGCGGGGGTCACCCTGGAGGGCGTCTCCGGCCTCAAGCCGGTCTTCCGCCCCGACGGCCTGGTCACCGCCGGCAACTGCTGCCCGCTGAACGACGGCGCCGCGGCGCTCGTGATCATGTCCGACACCAAGGCGCGCGAGCTGGGCCTGACCCCGCTGGCCCGGATCGTCTCCACCGGCGTCTCCGGCCTCTCCCCCGAGATCATGGGCCTCGGCCCGGTCGAGGCGTCGAAGCAGGCGCTGCGCCGCGCCGGCCTGACCACCGCCGACATCGACCTGGTCGAGATCAACGAGGCGTTCGCCGCGCAGGTGATCCCCTCCTACCGCGACCTCGGCTTCGACCTGGACAAGGTGAACGTCAACGGCGGCGCCATCGCCGTCGGCCACCCCTTCGGCATGACGGGCGCCCGGATCACCGGCACGCTCATCAACAGCCTCCAGTTCCACGACAAGCAGTTCGGCCTGGAGACCATGTGCGTGGGCGGCGGCCAGGGCATGGCGATGGTCATCGAGCGCCTCTCCTAACCGTCCCGCGTCCAAGCCGTGACCGAATCTCCCCCAGGATGTGACCTACATCCCGGGGGAGAGCTGTTTGCGCAGGTCACAGCTGTATCGGGACTAAACACCCGGCCAAAATACCTGTCCATTTCGTGACGTAATGCACTGACAGGGGGCACCACCCCGCGCCAAGCTGAGGTAGGAAGTCGGGGGATCGACTCGGAATCGGGAGTACGTCAGTGAGCGCACTGTCTCTTGCCCTGCTGGTGACCACGGCCGCTGCCACGGCCGTGGGCGTCGCCGCTCTGCACTCCGCCCACGCTCTCCGTAAGCAGGTCACCGCGCTGCGTGGCGAACTCGCCGCCGCCAACGGCCTGTCCGTCCCGCACGCCCGCGAGACGCCGGCCGCCGAGATACGAGCCGCGGTCGCCGAGGCGCTCGCCGAGGAGCGCGAGCGCGAGCTGGCCGAGGCGCGGGCCTTCTGGGCCGCGCAGGAGGCCAGGGACGCCGCCGACGCCCCCTCCCTGCTCGGCGGGCCGATCGGCCCGGCCGACGAGACCGGCCCGTACTTCGTGCCCCGCCAGGCCGATTTCGTGGGCCTGGAGGCGATGGCCCTGGAGGCCATGGAGGCCGAGGCCGCCGCGCTCGACGGCGCCGACCCGCTGGACGCCTTCGACACCTTCGACGCCTTCGACGAGTTCCCCGAGCCGGCCGGCGCCGCCGAGTACCCGGACGACTCCCCCGAGCTCGCCGCGGCCCGCCGCCGACACCCCTCGCACCCCGACTTCGTGCCGGTCCAGACCCCCGTGGTCACCGACCACGAGCGCACGGTGGCGCGCCTGGAGGAGCTGGCGCACGCCCGCACCGCGCTGACCGACGTCCGCCCCGGCCCGCTGGGCACGCTGGACGTGTACGTCTTCGCCGACGGCACCACGCTCTGCATGACCCCCGGCCACCGGGAGACCGCCGAGCGGCTCGCCGAGGCACTGCGCTCCGGCCACACCCCGGTCCTGCTGGGCGGCTCGGGCGTCTCGGGCGCCTACGCCCTGACCTTCTCCTGCGGCGAGGCCGCGGAGGACAACGTCTACATCCTCGCGGACCGCGTGATCGCGAGCCTCTGACGGCCGCCGCCGTCCCTGCTCCTGCCGCGCCCCGCCCGCGCCCTCGCCCGCCGGGGCGCCGCCCCAGCCCGCACCCGCGCCCGTCAGGGCCCCTACGCCGGGGCGCCGACGCCAGGGCGCCCATGCCCGCCGGGGGCGTCTAGAGGCCCGCCCGGGCCTCCGCCTCCCGCACCAGCCCCACGGCCTCGTCCAGGTCCCCTCCGGGGGATTCCGCCGGGGCCGTTCGCAGTGCCTCGGCCAGGTCCGCGGCGGCGACCGCCAGTTGGTCGGCGACGACGAAGACCCCGGCGTCCGGCAGCTCGGCCGGCTCCCGGTCCGGGAACTCGACGCGCTGCGCCCGCCGCGCCAACTCCCTCGCCAGCGCCAGCCCTTCGGCGGCGGCGCCGCGCTGGAGGCGGCTCTGCGGGGCGGCCCGCAGCCGGTCGGCGAACCGCTCTGCGGCGACGGTCAGTCCACTCGTATCACGCACGGTGCGACCCTATGCGCCGCCCGGGCACCATTGCCAACGGGCGAACGCTCGGGCACGGTGACGTGAAGGAGCAGCACACGGCACAACGCGTCCGGAGGCGCCGATGTCCTACACCTTCTCCGAAGAGACCCACCGCAACCTCCTCGCCCGCATCCCCCGCTGCACCGGTCGCGAGATCGCCGACTGGCTGCGGATCGTGGAGGAGGGCCCCTCCCTCCTCCGCTTCGAGGACAAGGTCAGCTGGCTGCGCGGGGCGCACAGCCTCGCGCACGGGCACGCCAAGGCGATCATCCACGAGCACGACCTGCGCCGGGCGGCCCGCCGGATGCTGTGACGGCGGACCGCGCCCGGCTCACTCCTTCACCCGCCGGCCGAGGAAGTCGCGCACCAGCTCCGCGATCTCCTCACCGTGCGTCTCCAGGGCGAAGTGCCCGGCGTCCAGCAGGTGGATCTCCGCGTCCGGCAGGTCGCGGGCGAACGCCTCGGCGCCGGCCGGCCCGAAGATCTCGTCGCCGCGCCCCCAGGCGGCGAGCAGCGGGGGCCGGTGGGTGCGGAAGTACTCCTGGAAGGCGGGGTAGCCCGCCAGGTTGAACTGGTAGTCCCAGAAGAGCTGGAGCTGGATCTCCTGGTTGCCGGGCCGGTCGAGGCCGGCCTGGTCCAGGGTCCAGGTCTCGGGGCCGATGCGGTCGAGCCGGTCGGCCGGGACGCCGTGGGTGTACTGCCAGCGGGTCGCCTCGGCGCTGAGCAGCTCGCGCACGGCGGGCTCGTGCGCCGCGCGGTCCTCGGCGTGCGCGAAGAGGACGTCCCAGAAGGGCGTGAAGCCCTCCAGGTAGGCGTTGCCGCTCTGGGTGACGATCGCGGTGACCCGCTCCGGGTGGCGGGCGGCGATCCGGAGCCCGATGGGGGCGCCGTAGTCCTGGACATAGAGGGCGAAGCGGTCGAGCCCGAGCCGGTCGAGCAGCTTCAGGGTGATCTCGGTGAGCTTCTCGAAGCCGTAGTCGAAGTCGGTCACGGGGGGCGCGGCGGAGGCGCCGAAGCCGATGTGGTCGGGCGCGATCAGGTGGTACGAGTCGGAGAGCGCGGCCATCAGGCCGCGGTACATGTGCGAGCTCGTGGGGAAGCCGTGCAGCAGCACGAGGGTGGGCCGGGACGGGTCGCCGGCCTCCCGGTAGAAGACCTCCAGGCCGTCGATGGTCTCGGTGCGGGCGCGCAGCGCGAAAACGGACACGGGGTGCCCCTTCCTCCGGAGGAGAACGATCGTTCTCTCTTTGTTCTTGTAGAGTAGGAGAACGATGGTTCTCAACGCAAGCGCGATCGCGGAGGAGTGAGCGGGATGGACGCGGAGACCGCCGAACTGAAGCTCCTGGAGACGGCCGAGGCGCTGTTCGACGAGCGGGGGGTGCAGGCCGTGGGGATGGACGCCATCCGGGGCGCCTCGGGCGTCTCCCTGAAGCGCGTCTACCAGCTCTACCCCTCCAAGGACCACCTCGTCTGGGCGGTCCTCAAGCGGCGCGACGCGGCCGTCCGGGAGGCCGTCGCCGCCCATGGCGCCACCCACGCCACCACCCCGTACGGGCGCTGCCTGGCGGTCTTCGACTACCTCGGCGACTGGTTCGCCGGCCCCGGCTTCCGGGGCTGCGCCTTCATCAACACCTTCGGCGAGATGGGCAGCATCTCCCCGGACGTCGCCGAGATCGCCCGCGGGCACAAGCAGGCCATGCGGGACTACTTCGCCGAGCAGACCACCGCGCTGAACGCCCCGCCAGCCCTGGCCGACCAGCTGGCCCTGCTGGCGAACGGGGCCATGGCGGTGGCGGGCATCAACGGCACCTCGGAGCCCGCCGCGCAGGCCAAGGACGCGGCCAGGGTCCTGCTGGACGCCGCGGTCTCCTGAGCCCCCGGGGAACGCGGAAGGGCCCGCCCGGCTGATGCCGGACGGGCCCTTCGCTCACTCGCTGACGGGTCAGTCGTCGCCCTGGAGGATCGACAGCAGACGCAGCGCCTCCAGGTAGATCCACACCAGGGTCATGGTGAGGCCGAAGGCCGCCAGCCAGGACTCCTCGCGCGGAGCGCCGTAGGTGATGCCGTCCTCGACCTGCTTGAAGTCCAGGGCGAGGAAGCAGGCACCGAGGACGATGCCGATGACACCGAAGAGGATGCCGAGGCCGCCGCTGCGGAAGCCGAGGCCGTCACCGCCGGAGAACACGGCGAACAGCAGGTTGACCACCATGAGCAGCATGAAGCCCATCGCGGCGGCCATCACGAAGCCGTAGAAACGGCGGGTGACGCGGATCCAGCGCATCTTGTACGCGATCAGCACACCGGCGAAGACCGCCATGGTGCCGAGCACGGCCTGGATGACCACGCCGTCCGCGATGTACGTCGAGACGGCGGCGGAGATCACACCGAGGAAGACGCCCTCGAAGGCCGCGTAGCCCAGGATCAGCGCCGGCGACGGCTTCCGCTTGAACGACTGGACCAGCGACAGCACCAGCGCCACCAGGGCGGCGCCGATCGCAATGCCGTAGGACTTGCCCAGGCTCTCCGGGTCGACCGGCAGCAGCAGCCAGGCCAGCACGGCGGTGAGCACGACCGTACCGAGCGTCATGGCCGTGCGGCTCACCACGTCGTCGATCGTCATCACGTTGCCGCGCGCCTGCTGCGGCGCACCGAGCGCGGTGTCCTGCGGCGCGTACGGGTTGGTCGCGTACGGGTTGCCGGTGGCGTACGGGTTGGTTCCGACGGCGGGGCCCCCGGCCTGCGGCTGCTGCGCGTTGAAACCGGCGTAGCCGCCGTTGTCGCGGCTGAACCCCCGTCGCGAGAAGACCGGGTTGCTGCTCCTCATCTCACTCCTCCATGGGCCGCACTGCGCGGCGTCTCCTCAAGAGTAATAGGGAAGCAAAAGAAACTCCCTAGTGCTCGGGGAGGATCTTTGGAACGTAAGGGGATGAGAAGGCGACGGAAAGGAAGACGAGCACCCCCGGGGCGGGACGGCCAGGGTCATTCGAGGGGGATGGCCTGGTGGGCGGCGACGATCGCGTCGATGCGCCGCGCCAGATCGAAGTCCGCCGCGGTCAGCCGGTACCCGGCGTCGTGCGTGGTGAGGGACGCGCGCAGGTGGTCCATGCGCAGGTCGAGGTCGGCATGGTGCTGGACCCGGCGCGACCGGTCCGCGATCGTGACGATCGCGGCCACGGCCGCGTGGTAGCGGATCGGATACGTGCGGCTGATCACCTCACCCGTACGCTCCCACCCCGGCAGGCCGGCCAGCCGCTCCGTGATCTCCGCCTCGCCCAGCGGCTCGGGTGCACCCATCGTCAGCTCCCCTCGGTCACGGGCACGAGGATCTCGGCGAGGTCCCGCCCGACGGGGGCATCGTGCCACGGGCGCATCGCCCGCTCCAGGGTGGCCAGCTCTCGGCGCATCCGGGCCGACCCTGTCTCGACGGCGATCGCGACCACGGACCGGGCGATCTCCAGAGCCTGCTCGGGTTCGCGTGCGGCGGCGGCAGCCGTGGCGTGCCGGGCCATGTAGACGCCACGGTCCCGGCGGGCGGTCGCGGGCACAGCGTCGAGGACCTGGTTCCACAGCGCGCCGGCCTCTGCGCCGAGACCGAGCCGCCCGTAGCAGGTGGCGCGCTGCACCTCCAGGTATCCCGGGGTCCGGCGGACGGCGTTGCCCCAGGGGAGATCGTCGTCGACGCACCCGACGAGACCGGCGGCCCGGTCGATGAGCTGGTCGACGGAGGTGCGGTCGCCGGTGAGGCTGGCGCCGTGGGCCTGCTGCTGCATCGCCATGATCCGTACTTTCGGCACGACGCGGTCGGCGTCGTCGAGCGCCGCCTCGCAGAGGTCGATCACGCCGTACCCGTCGCCGAGGTCGGTGCGGACCTGGGCCTGGTTGACGAGGGAGTAGCCGATCAGGTGGGGGTCGCGGGACCGCACCGCTATCTCCTGGGTCACGCCACGCCAGAAAGCCGCGGCTCCGAGGTCACCGGCGTCCTGGTAGAGCCAGCCGACGAGTGCGGCGTAGGCGGCGCCGACGCGGAGGAGACCGCGGCGGGTCTCGCCCTTCGCGGAGCGGACGAGTTTGTCGATGAGCTGGTACTGCGCGGACACGGTCCCGATGAGGTCGTGCGGACCGAGGAACATGTCGGCCCGGTAGTGCCCTTCCAGCTGCTCCTGGAAGTACGTGATGAGGGCCGGGTCGACGTGCTGTGTCGTGACCGGTCCCGGCATGAGGGCTGCGGCGGTCACGGTGACGAACTGGCGGCGCCTCACATCGGCCTCTTCGTGATGGTCCGGCCGGATCCAGCCCGGCGGCGTGGTGAATCCCAGGTCCTCGGGCCAGCGCCCGAGGGCATCGTGCAGAACCGCCGCAGTCTCCTCGGCCGGCCATCCGGGACGCTCGCCTTCCCAGCGGCGCCACGTCCTCGCTGACACGGTGAAGTGCACGTCATCGAGGAGCTGCTGCCCGTGTGCCTGGAGCCCTGATGCGGCCTGCTCGACGGTGCGCCAGCCCCGGCGCAGCCGGGCGGCTCGAAGCGCGTCGTTGCGACTCATGCCGCCAGTGTGAGGGGTCGATCGGGGCCGTCGTCGGCAGTGGCCGCGACGTGGCCATGCGTGGCCCCTCAATGGCCTGTCCGCGTTAGCCGCGCCCGGCCACCATCGTCTGTAGCCGAGGGCGGTGCAGCGGGACGCCGGAGATGCCCTCCAACGACCCAGGGAGCGGGCATGGACGAGCAGCCCCAGCACGACCGGCCGACCGAGGAACTGGTCGCCGACGACCTCGCTGCTGCCGTCGACCTAGGCGCTGTGCTCGGCCAGGCGGCCGATGTCGCGGAGGCCCATGTCGAGGCCGAGGCCGAGCGGTGCATCGCCGCCGCGCTCAGCCTGCGGCACTACTGCCCGAGCGACGCCGCCCTCGGCCGGCTGACGGACGCGCTTCTCACGTACGGCTCGTCCCTCGCCTACGGCGTGAGGCTGATCCCGGAGGGCGAGCGGCCCGCGCGCGGCAGCGCCGCCGTGGCGAAGTGGACCGAGCTCGTGGCGAGCGGTCCGGACGACGGTCCGCTCGCGGACTGGAGCTACGCCCGCCGGCTCGGTCTCATCGCCCGTGACCTGCTCCAGACCCTCCGGCACCGCCGCCATGCGGACCGGCCCGCCTCGTTCGTCGGGCGCCCGTCGCTCCCGCCGGTGCCCACCGACGCCGCCCCCGTCACCGGGCGCGCCCGGTAGCTACTGCCGAGCGCCATGGGCAGCACCCCGCCCGGGGCGGGAAGCGCACCACACACCACCACAGGAGGACACATGTCCGCACTGCTCGACCGCGTTCCGACCACGTCCCACACGATCGCCACCGCGCCGCCGGGACCGGCAGAGTCCCGGCCCTTCGGGCTCGACTCGCTCAGCAACCCCGTCGTGGTCGGCGAGCAGCCGGTCCTCACCGTCGACCCGATCACGCAGCTGTCCCTCGTCGGCGGGAAGGCCGCGCTGCTCGACCCGGTCCTGGCCGGCTCCTCGTGCAACACCGAGTCCGACGGCTCCACCGTCATCTCCGTCGACACCGACCAGAACGACGACTGATGATCCTCGACTCCGCGCGCGGCGGCCTTCCGCCGCACGTGCTCGTCGTCACCTACGCCCTCGACCCCACCGCCGACTACGTCCTCAGCGAGCTCAACGCGCGCCGCGTCCCCTTCTGGCGCACCGACCTCGCCGACTTCCCCACCCGCACCCGCCTGCACGCCCGGCTCGGGCCCTCCGGCCGCTGGCTGGGCTCGGCGCACGACGACGTCCGGGGCATCGACCTGTCCCAGTTGCGGGCCGTGTGGTGGCGCAAGCCCACGCCGTTCGCGTTCGCCGCCACGATGAGCGAGCCCGAGCGGCGGTTCGCCCGCTCGCAGGCCCGGCACGCCTGGACCGTGCTGTCCTCGCTTCCCGAGGTGCTGTGGGTCAACCGGCCCGAGCGGAACGGCGACTGCACCAAGCCCGTCCAGCTGGCGGCGGCCGTCGAGTCGGGGCTCCACGTGCCCGACACGCTCATCACGAACGACCCCGCCGACGTCGCCGAGTTCGCCCGCGAGGTCGGCGGCCCGCTCGTCACCAAGGTGCTGGGCGGCATCGTCCACACCGAGGGCGGCAAGCGCGGGCAGTTGTACACCCGCCGTGTCCCGCCCGAGCAGTACGGCGACCCACGCATCGCCCTCACCGCGCATCTGTTCCAGCGCGAGATCACGCACAAGGCGTACGAGATCCGCGTCACCGTCGTCGACGGACAGCTCTTCCCCGTGACCGTCCACGCGCCCGCCGGTCCCGGGCGGCTCGACTGGCGCCGCGACACGAGAAACCTCACCTACGCCCCCGCCCGCCTGCCCGGATACCTCCGCGACGGCATCCGCGAGATGATGCGCCGCCTCGGGCTCGTCTACGCGGCGCTCGACTTCATCGTCGACCGCGCGGGCGCCCACTGGCTCGTCGACGTCAACCCCGGCGGGCAGTGGGCATGGATCGACCTCACCCGCGACGCCCTCACCCAGGCGCTCGCCGACCTCCTCGAAAAGGGGACCGCATGACCGCTGAGGCCACCACCGACGAAGCCGCCGCCGCGCGCGCCCGACTCGTCCAGGACCTCGTCGACGCGGGCGCCCTCGCCGACCCCCGGTGGCGCGCCGCGTTCGAGGCCGTGCACCGCGATGCCTTCGTCCCGTACTTCTTCGATCACCTGGGGCGGCGGATCTCCGGCGACGACCCCGCGACGGCCGACGCCTGGTCCGCCGGCGTCCACGCCGACCGCGCCCTCGTCACGCACCGCACCGACGGCGCCGCGACCTCCTCCAGCTCCGAGCCCTCCCTGATGGCCTCGATGCTCCACGCCCTCGGCGTCGAGGACGGGATGCGCGTCCTGGAGATCGGCACCGGCACCGGCTACAACGCCGCTCTGCTCTCCCACCGCCTCGGCGACGGCCAGGTGGTCACCGTCGATATCACCGAGGAGATCACCGGCCCCGCCCGGGAGCGGCTCGCGGCGGCCGGTCACGCGCCGGTCGTCGTGACCGGTGACGGCGCCGCCGGGTGGCCCGAGGGTGCCCCGTACGACCGGATCATCGTCACCTGCCGCCTCGACGCCGTCCCGCGCCCGCTCCTCCACCAGCTCACCGGGAACGGGGTCCTCCTCGCCCCGCTCGGAAACGCGCTCGCCCGCGTCCGGCGCACCGGCGAGGACTCCGCCGAGGGCCGGTTCCTCTCCGGCGCCTTCTTCATGGCCATGCGCCACGGCGCCGGGACCGGAGTCGCCCGCCGTCCCGACCTCCCCGCCGGGCCGGGCCGCCCCTCGACGCTGCCGGTCGCGGACCTCGTCGACGGCTCCTTCCGCTTCCTCGTCAGCGTCGTCGCCCCCGGCCTGGTCTGGCAGTACGGCCTCGACGGCACCTGGGTCTGGGCCCCCGACGGCTCCATCGCCGCCCTCACCCCCGACGGCACCGTGACCGAGGCCGGCCCCCGGGCCCTGTGGAGCGAGCTCGAAGCGGCACACGAGATCTTCGCGGCCCATGGGCGGCCCGCCCCCGACCGCTACGGCGTGAGCGTCGGCGAGGGCTCTCAGAGCGTCCGGCTCGGCGGCCTCGACGGGCCCGTCTGGGGGCTCGCGGCCGAGTAGGCGGGGACTGGCCGCCCGCCCTGGCCTCCCGCGCTTCCGGCTCGCTCTTCCCATGGCGTCCCGAGACCCGCCAAATACGCCGAAAACCCCCCATCTTCGCAGGTGAGGGGCCCGGAGGGGCAGTGCCCGGAACCGGATTCGAACCGGTACGGCCTGGAGGCCAGCGAGGTTTAAGCTCGCCGTGTCTGCATTCCACCATCCGGGCGTTCGCGAAGCTCCGCGTTGGCACATGAGCCTATCGGGGCGGGTCGCTCGTTCAGCGGAACGCTCTTCCGATGTTGTCTTATTTTATTGACAGCTGAGGGGGTGTCAGTGCAGGTGAGGGCCCTTCGTTGAAGGGCCCTGGGGGTTGCGGGGGCGAAGTGCGGGGCGCCGGATTGACGAAAACTCGCCGACAGTCCGCACAGAGTCCGTCAAGATCAGGGTCACCGTCATACCTCAGGAGGAGAGCCGGGACCCCCGGTCCGACTCCAGGCTGCCCCTGGAACGGGCACGTGGGCGGACGCTGCGGCCCCGAACGTTCGAAACGATGGAGTGGTTCCCGAACAGTCGCAGTGACAGGAGTCCGTCGTGACCACCACTCCCACCGTGCCCCGCTCGACCGCGGTGGCCGCCCGCGCCACCGACCTCTCCAAGGTCTACGGGCAGGGCGAGACCCAGGTGGTCGCCCTCGACCATGTCAGCGTGGACTTCCGGCAGGGCGAGTTCACCGCGATCATGGGGCCCTCGGGCTCCGGCAAGTCGACGCTGATGCACTGCGTCGCCGGGCTCGACTCCTTCAGCTCCGGCTCCGTGCGGATCGGCGACACCGAGCTGGGCACCCTCAAGGACAAGCAGCTCACCCAGCTCCGCCGGGACAAGATCGGCTTCATCTTCCAGGCGTTCAACCTGCTGCCGACCCTCACGGCGCTGGAGAACATCACGCTGCCGATGGACATCGCGGGCCGCAAGCCCGACAAGCAGTGGGTGCAGAACGTCATCGACATGATCGGCCTCTCCGGCCGGCTCAGCCACCGCCCCGCCCAGCTCTCCGGCGGCCAGCAGCAGCGCGTGGCCGTGGCCCGCGCGCTGGCCTCCAAGCCCGAGATCATCTTCGGTGACGAGCCGACCGGAAACCTGGACTCGCGCTCCGGCGCCGAGGTGCTGGGCTTCCTGCGCAACTCGGTCCGCGAGCTCGGCCAGACCGTGGTGATGGTCACCCACGACCCGGTCGCCGCCTCCTACGCGGACCGCGTGATCTTCCTGGCGGACGGCCGGATCGTCGACGAGATGCTGCACCCCACGGCGGACGGCGTGCTCGACCGCATGAAGGCGTTCGACGCCAAGGGCCGCACGAGCTGACGCGGCCCCGCGCCGCACCCCGTCCTCCGCCCCTGCTTCCGTTCAGGACCCCACCCATGTTCCGTACCGCCCTGCGCAACGTGCTCGCGCACAAGGCCAGGCTGCTGATGACCGTCCTCGCCGTCATGCTCGGCGTGGCCTTCGTCTCCGGCACCCTGGTCTTCACCGACACCCTCTCCAACGCCTTCCGCAACCAGTCGGCCAAGAGCTACGACGACGTCGCCGTCGCCGTGAGCGCCGCGCCGAACCAGCACGACCCGAACCAGACGCCGGGCCTCACCGAGCAGACCCGGCAGAAGATCGCCGGGCTCGACGGCGTCGCCGACGCGACCGGCCGGGTCAACGGCTTCGCCGGTGTCCCGGACAAGAACGGCAAGCTGATCGGCGTCGGCTGGTCCAACAAGGGCACCAACTACGCCCCCGGCCAGGACGGCAAGGACTCCGCGTACACCTTCGTCGGCGGTACGGGCCCGGCCGCGGCCGACCAGATCGCGCTCGACAAGGAGTCCGCCGACAAGGGCGGCTACAAGGTCGGCGACCCGGTCCGGGTGGCCACCAACGGCCCCGTCGAGACGTACACCCTCTCCGGCGTCTTCACCACCGAGGACGGCGCCGTGAACGCGGGCGGCAGCCTGGTGCTGTTCGACACCGCCACCGCGCAGAAGCTCTTCCTCAAGCCCGGCCACTTCTTCGACATCACCGTCGCCGCCAAGCCCGGCGCCGACGACGCGAAGATCCTCGCCGAGGTGAAGAAGGTCGTCGGCGACACCGCCGAGGCCCAGACCGGCCAGGCCCTCGCCGACCAGCAGGCCAAGCAGATCGAGGACGGCCTCGGCGCGCTCAACCAGATGCTGCTCGGCTTCGCGGGCATCGCGCTCTTCGTCGGCATCTTCCTGATCTCCAACACCTTCACGATGCTGGTCGCCCAGCGCACGAAGGAACTCGCCCTGATGCGCGCCGTCGGCGCCTCCCGCAAGCAGATCACCCGCTCCGTCCTCGCCGAGGCCGGTCTGGTCGGCGTGGTCGCCTCCGTGGTCGGCTTCGGGCTCGGCATCGGGCTCGCCGCCACGCTGCGCTCCGCGATGAGCAGCTTCGGCATGAAGGTCCCGGCCGGCGAGCTCGTCATCGGCACCACCCCGCTGATCTCGGCGCTCGCCGTCGGCATCCTCGTCACCATGCTGGCCGCCTGGCTGCCGGGCCGCCGCGCCGCGAAGATCCCGCCGGTCGCCGCCATGAGCAGCGTCCACGCGGTGGCCTCCACCAAGTCCCTGGTGCTGCGCAACACCCTCGGCGCGATCATCACCGCGATCGGCGCGGTCGGCATCATCGGCGGCGCCGGTTCCGGCGGCGACAACGGCCGGATGCTGATCGCGGGCGGCGCCTTCCTCGCGCTCATCGGCGTGATCGTGCTGATCCCGCTGCTGTCCCGCCCGGTGATCGCGCTGGCCCGCCCGCTCCTGAAGCCGTTCGGCGTGGCCGGTTCGCTGGCCGGTCAGAACGCGGTCCGCAACCCGCGCCGCACCGGCGCCACCGCCTCCGCGCTGGCCATCGGCCTCACCCTGGTCACCGGCCTCTCGGTGCTCGGCGCCACGGTCGGCTCGGCCCTGGACCGGATGACGACCGACCAGATCAAGGCCGACTACATGATCTCCATGGCGAGCGGGGACGGCCTCAACCAGGCCGCCCTGGACGCCGTGCGCAAGACCCCCGGCCTGACCGCCGTCTCGCCGCAGCAGTCCGGCTACCTGGAGGTGAAGGGCACCTTCAAGTCCGCCTCCGGCATCACCCCGGGCGACATCGAGAAGCTCCTCAACCTGAAGGTCGTGAACGGCTCGCTGGGCTCCCTCGCCCAGGGCAAGGTCGCCGTCGACGACAAGACCGCCGAGAAGCAGGGCTGGAAGGTCGGCACCACGCTGCCGGTCGAGTTCTCGGACAAGAAGAAGGGCGAGCTGACGGTCGGCGCGGTCTACGAGGCCAGCGAGTTCGTCTCGCCGCTGGTCCTGGACAGCAAGATCCTCAACGCGCACGACCCCAAGCCGTACATCCCGCAGATCCTCGTCAAGATGGACTCCGGCGCCTCCGCCACGGCCGAGAAGTCCCTGATGAAGGCGCTGGGCGACAACCCCGCCATGACGGTCATGGACCAGAAGGACATCCGCGACTCCTTCGGCGGCGTCATCAACCAGATGCTCAACATCATGTACGGCCTGCTGGCGATGGCCCTGATCATCGCGGTGCTCGGCGTCGTCAACACCCTGGCCATGTCGGTCTTCGAGCGTCAGCAGGAGATCGGGATGCTGCGGGCGATCGGTCTCGACCGGCGCCGGGTGAAGCGGATGGTGCGCCTGGAGGCCGTCGTCATCTCGCTGTTCGGCGCGGTGGTCGGCATCGGCCTCGGCTCCTTCCTCGGCTGGGCGATCGGCGAGACGCTGAAGAGCAGCCTGCCGGACTACGCGCTGGTCCTGCCGTGGGGCCGGATCGGGCTCTTCCTCCTCCTCGCCGGACTGGTCGGCGTGCTGGCCTCGCTGTGGCCGGCCCGCAGCGCGGCGAAGCTGAACATGCTGGCCGCCATCAAGGCCGAGTAGGACCCGCCACGCGCGCCGAAGGGCCGGTCTCCCCGCTGGGGAGGCCGGCCCTTCGGCGTGCCCGGAGCCGTACGGTCAGCTGCCCGCGCAGTACGTCATCAGGTACTGGTGGTTGGCCTTGAACTGCGCGTAGAGCGCCGGATCGTCGATCTTGAGCAGGGTCTCGTCGTTGGCCCGCAGCGCCGGGTAGGTGTAGTTGTGGCTGCCGGTCCACACCAGCTTGCGCCCGGCCGTCCCGTCGTACGTGCCCTCGATCAGCAGGTACTTGGAGTGCAGGCCCGCCTTGGCCACACCCGCGCCCCGGTTCTCGGCGCACTCGACGCGCTGGGTGAGCTTGCCGGAGACGATCGACTCGACGGTGGCGCCCATGGAGCCGGCGGCGCCGTCGTGGGCGAGGATCACCGAGCAGCCGGCGTTCTTGAGGGCGACCAGCTTGGTGGCGACCTCCTTGCGGGTGAAGAGGTTGGCGGCCATCCGGATCTGGGTGCCGCCCGCGCAGGAGACGTTGTCCAGGATCAGCTTCACCGTGTCGGTCGAGGCGTCGTCGTCGTACGTGGTGCCTGCGGCCTCCTTGCGCGGGAAGAAGTACGCCTTGTACGGGCCGCTGGCCGGGGTCTTGTAGTAGTGGGCGAGGCCGCCGGTGGAGCTGCCGTACGACAGGAGGTCGGCGAAGTAGTCCTGGTAGACGCCGTAGAGGCCGCTGTCGACGATGGTGACGGCGTTGTTGAAGAGGTCGGTGCGCTGGACGCCGGTCATGTTGGCGGAGCTCTGCACGACGACGTCGTTCGCGCCGCCCGTGTTCGAGAACAGCCAGAACTTGTTGTGGTTGATGGCGCCGTCGGGGTCGCCGGAGAGCTGCCGGGAGCCGATGCAGCCGCGTCCGGCGGGGCAGGCGAAGACCCAGGAGCCCTGGGCGCGGTCGGTGCCGAGGCGGGCGGCGAGGCGCGGGTACTCGCCGCCGGTCATGGTGACGGAGGTGTGGTCGACGACGACCTTGACGTTCACCCCGCGGTCCTTGGCGGCGCCGAGGGCGTCGGTGACGGTGTCGTCGGTGAAGGTGTAGAGCCCGGCGGTGATGGTGGCGCCCGCCGGGGTCCGGCCGATGAGGCCGACGATGTGGTCGCGGACCCGGTCCTGGGCGGCCGTGTCGCCGGAGGGGTCGTTGAAGGTGGCGGTCGTGGTGACGGCGGCGGTGGTGTCGGCTCCGGCGGGGGCCGGGGCGGCCGTGAGAAGGCCGACGGCGGCGGCCAGGGCGAGTGCCAGACGGGTGGGACGGCGCAAGGTTCCCCCTCGGTCGAAAGCGGCAGATACATGACAATTCGCACGGGAAAGGAAAGGGGTGCCGGTACGTACCGGCACCCCTCCTTCCGGATCCCGAAGGCCCGAACGTATCAGCGCCCCCCGGCCGCCCCGGCGGAATCGGCCGCCCCCGCGGGCTCCGCGGACTCGCTCCACACCCTCGGCCGCAGCGCCACACCCGAGGTGCCCGAGCCCGGCGTCCGTACCGCCAGGAACTGGTTCACCCCGATCCGGTTGCGCTCGAAGGAGACCGCCGAGGCCGCCATGTACAGGCGCCAGATCCGCGCCCGCCCCGGCGAGGTCAGCCGCACCGCCCGGTCCCACTCCGCCTCCAGGTTCGCCACCCAGCGGCGCAGCGTCAGCGCGTAGTGCTCGCGGATCGCCTCCACGTCCCGCACCTCGAAGCCCGCGTCCTCCAGGGTCGTCAGGGTGCGGCCCATCGGCGCCAGTTCGCCGTCCGGGAAGACGTACGCGTCGATGAACTCGTCCACCTCGTACGCCGCCTCGTCCGGCTCTGGGCGGCGCGAGATCTGGTGGTTCAGCAGCCGCCCGCCGGGCTTCAGGAGCCCGTACAGCGCGTCCGCGTACTCCCGGTACTTCACCGTGCCCACGTGCTCGGCCATGCCGATCGACGAGATCGCGTCGAACGGGCCGTCCGTGACGTCCCGGTAGTCCTGCACCCGGATCTCGATCCGGTCGGTCAGCCCCTCCTCGGCGATCCGCTTGCGGGCGAACGCCGCCTGCTCCCGGGAGAGGGTGACCCCGACGACCCGGGCGCCGTACTCGCGGGCCGCGTGGATCGCCATCGAGCCCCAGCCGCAGCCCACGTCGAGCAGCCGGTCGCCCTCCTTCAGGGCCAGCTTGCGGGCGATCAGGTCGAGCTTGTCCCGCTGGGCCTCCTCCAGCGAGCCGCCCTCGGTCCAGTACGCGCACGAGTAGACCATCGACGGGCCCAGCACCAGCGCGTAGAAGTCGTTGCCCACGTCGTAGTGGTGGCTGATCGCCTGCTTGTCGCGGCGCCGGGTGTGCCGGACCCCGCTGCGCCCGCGCATCTCCTCCAGCGGCGGCTTCGGCGGCGGGAGCGGCCCGGCCAGCTTCAGCAGCGCCCCGACGGCGGCCCGGACCTTCGGGTCCCGGGCGCTCTCCAGCAGCCCGCGCGACTCCCCGCCGCGCTCCCACAGCACCCCGGCGAGCCGGTCGAGGACCGTGTACAGGTCCCCCTCGACGTCGATCTCCCCCGCCACCCAGGCTCTCGCGAGCCCGAGCTCCCCCGGCTTCCACAGCAGCCGGCGCAGGGCGCGGCGGTCGCGGATGATCAGTACGGGGCCGTCCGCGGGTCCTGCCTCGCCGCCGTCCCAGGTCCGCAGGCGTACGGGGAGCGGGACTCCCAGCGCGTCCTCGGCGAGGGCGGTCAGCCGCGTCGCGGCGTCGGCCATGATGAAACACCTCCGTGATCTCGTGCCCCAGAAATGCTTGTCACCATGGGAACACCGTCGGTAGGCGTTCCAGTCCCGTTCGAGCGCGACCGGTCCGGAAAAACACGCGAAAGGGCCGTCCGCACCACGGATGGCGGACGGCCCTTTCGGGTGGAACGGGGCGGAGCCTAGGAAGCCTTGGCCTTCTCCTGCACCGGGGCGGCCGGCGCCGGAGCGGGCTTGGCCGCCTCGTAGAACTCCTCGCGCGGGGTCTCCATGGCGCCCAGGGAGACGACCTCGCGCTTCAGGAACATCGCGAGGGTCCAGTCGGCGAAGACGCGGATCTTGCGGTTCCAGGTCGGCATGGCCATGCCGTGGTAGCCACGGTGCATGTACCAGGCGAGACGACCCTTGAGCTTGATCTTCGTCTTGCCCAGGACGATCATCGCGACGCCCTTGTGCAGGCCGAGACCCGCGACGGCGCCCTTGTTGGAGTGGGAGTACTCCTTCTGCGGGAAGCCGCGCATCCCGGACACCACGTTGTCGCCGAGGACCTTGGCCTGGCGCAGCGCGTGCTGGGCGTTCGGCGGGCACCAGGCGCGCTCGGCCGGGACGCCGGCCTTGATCGCGGCCAGGTCCGGGACCTGGGCGTTGTCGCCCGCGGCCCACACGTAGTCCAGGCCGTTGACCTGGAGCTTCTCGTTGCAGTCCACGTGGCCGCGGGGGCCGAGCGGCAGACCGAAGCGGGAGAGCGCCGGGTTCGGCTTCACGCCGGCGGTCCAGACGATCGTGTTGGAGTCGACCTCGAGGCCGTTCTTCAGCACGACGTGGCCGTCGACACAGGAGTCCATCGAGGTCTGGAGGTAGATCTCGATGCCGCGGCCCTCAAGGTGCTCCTTGCCGTACTGGCCGAGCTTCGGGCCGACCTCGGGAAGGATCTTGTCGGCGGCGTCGACCAGGATGAAGCGCATGTCCTCGCGCTTCACGTTCTGGTAGTACTTCGCCGCGTCGCGGGCCATGTCCTCGACCTCGCCGATGGTCTCCGCGCCGGCGAAGCCGCCGCCCACGAAGACGAAGGTCAGCGCCTTGCGGCGGAGCTCCTCATCGGTGGTCGAGTCGGCCTTGTCGAGCTGCTCGAGGACGTGGTTGCGCAGGCCGATGGCCTCCTCGATGCCCTTCATGCCGATGCCCTGCTCGGCGAGGCCGGGGATCGGGAAGGTGCGGGAGACGGCACCCATCGCGATGACCAGGTAGTCGAAGGGCAGCTCGTACGCCTCGCCGACGAGCGGCGAGACGGTGGCGACCTTGCGGTCCTGGTCGATGGTGGTGACCCGGCCGGTGAGCACCTCCGCTCCGCGCACGACGCGTCGCAGCGGGACGACGACGTGGCGCGGCGAGATGCTGCCGGCGGCGGCTTCGGGGAGGAAGGGCTGGTAGGTCATGTACGACCGCGGGTCGACGACCGTGACGGTCGCCTCCGCGTAGCGCATCTTCTTGAGGATGCGCCGAGCTGCGTACAGGCCTACGTACCCGCCGCCTACTACGAGGATCCTGGGACGCTCCGTGGTGCTCATGCATCCGAGTATCCACCCCTCCCCGGGGGGTGGCTCGTGCGCCCCTTCACAAGCTTGCCGGGGTCCTCTGCTACACTCCGCCGCCCACGTGACCCAGGTCATGGTCCAGCAAAGGAACCACGGGGTGCCGGTGGACGTTGTTCACCCCCTGTGAACTGGCCCGGAGAGCCTTACGCAACGCAGAACCGTGGGGTGCGTTCACACGATGGAAACATCGAGCGAAGTGGCCTCCGGACCTGCGAAAGGGCCCCGGGAACCCCCTCGGAGGGACCAATGGTCCTCCTGGGGCTCCAACAGGGCCCTTTCTCTTGTGAAGAACTTCACGAACTTTTCCGACGACACGTCGCGAACGGGCCCCTGTCAGGGCTCATAGGCGCCCGCTATGCGACGGATAGCGCGATCCCATCGAGAATGTCGTGCTCGCTGACGACCACCTCGGCGGCGCCCACGCGCTCCATGATCTCGGCGAGGACCAGCGCCCCGGCGATGATCACGTCCACCCGGCCCGGGTGGATCACCGGGATCGCGGCGCGCTCGTCGTGGGTGGAGCCGAGCAGCCGGGCCAGCACCTCGTCGACCCGCGCGCGGGAGATCCGGGCGTGGTGGATCTTCGTGGAGTCGTACTCCGGGAGCCCCAGCGCGACGGCGGCGACCGTGGTGACCGAGCCGGCCAGGCCGACCAGGGTCTCGGCGGCGCCGAGCGGCACGGTCTCGGCGGCCAGGTCCAGCGCGGCGCGCACGTCGGCCCGGATCGCGGCGACCTCCTCGGCGGTCGGCGGGTCGTGCCGCACGTGCCGCTCGGTGAGGCGTACGCAGCCGATGTCGACCGAGCGGGCGGCCTCGACGTGCCGGTTGCCGACGACGAACTCGGTGGAGCCGCCGCCGATGTCCACGACCAGCCGGCGGTCGTCGCCGGTCAGCTCGCCCGTGGCGCCGGTGAAGGAGAACGCGGCCTCCTGGTCACCGGTGATCACCTCGGGCTCGACGCCCAGGATGCCGACGACGCCGTTCACGAAGTCGGCCCGGTTCTCCGCGTCGCGGGAGGCGGAGGTGGCGACGAAGCGCAGCCGGTCGGCGCCGACCCCGTACTCCGCGAGGACGGCCGCGTACTCCCGGCAGGCCGCGAAGGTGCGCTCCAGGGCCTCGGGGGCCAGCCGGCCGGTCCGGTCGACGCCCTGGCCGAGCCGGACGATCGTCATCCGGCGGTCGAGCTCGATCAGCTCGCCGGTCTCCGGGTGCACGTCGGCGACGAGCAGCCGGATGGAGTTGGTGCCGCAGTCGATTCCGGCGACCCGGGTCACTCGGCGCTCTCCTTCTCTTCGCCGCACGGCGACACGCAGGGGCCCTTCGCCCACCACTCGGGCAGCATGGCCAGGGCCTCGTCGCCGAAGGGGTTCACGCCGGGGCCGGCGACCAGGGAGTGGCCGACGAGCACGTGCAGGCACTTGACCCGGTCCGGCATCCCGCCGGCGCTCGGGAAGCCCTCCAGGACCTCGATGGCGTCGCGGCGGCGCAGGTAGTCCTCGTGGGCGGCGCGGTAGGCGGCGGCGAGCTCCGGGTCGGTGGCGAGCCGGGCCTGCATCTCCTTCATGACCCCGTTGGCCTCCAGGGTCCCGATCGCCGAGGCCGCCCGGGGGCAGGTCAGGTAGTACGTGGTCGGGAACGGCGTGCCGTCGGGCAGCCGGGGCGCGGTCTCGACGACGTCGGGGTTGCCGCACGGGCAGCGGTGCGCGATGGCGCGCAGACCACGGGGCGGCCGGCCGAGCTGCTGCTCGAACGCGGCGACGTCCGCGTCGGTCGGCTCGGTGGGGGCGGTCTGCGGAGGGGGCGTTTCCATGGTGGGTCCTGGGTTCAGTGGCGGTCGGCGCTGTCCACGCCGTCCCACAGGTTGTCGTACCAGGGGCGGTCCGTCGCGCCCTGGTCGGTGCGGGGCCGGTGCTCCGCGTCCGGGTCGGTCACGGTGAAGCCGGTCTCGCCGGGCATCACGTAGTGCAGGTGCTCGCGGGCCAGCCGGCGCACGTAGGCGGGGTCCTGGAGGCGGGCCTTCTCGTCCCGCAGCTCCTCGACCCGCCGGGCGGCCTCGGCGGCCTTGCGCTGCTGGTCGGCGATCTCGCCCTGCTGGGAGACGTACTGCCGCATGGGGTAGGCGAGCGCCACCACCAGCGAGCAGACCACCAGGGCCAGGAAGGCCGCGCGGCCGGTGAGCCGGGAGCGGCGGGCCTGGCGGCGGGTCTGGGAGCGGTAGACACGGGCGGCGGTCTGCTCGCCGAGCAGCCTGATCCGGGTCGCGGTCGAGAACCGGTCCCGGTCCTTCACGGCCATCTCGTACGCCTCCCCTTCCACTGCCGACCCTCTTCACACGTACGTCCCCGCACACGGTACGGGACCGAGTGCGGGGACGTACGGAAGCGCCTTGCGGCAGGTGTTGTCAGCCCTTGAAGCGCGGGAAGGCGCTGCGGCCGGCGTAGACCGCGGCGTCGTCGAGGATCTCCTCGATGCGCAGCAGCTGGTTGTACTTGGCGACGCGCTCGGAGCGGGCCGGGGCGCCGGTCTTGATCTGGCCGCAGTTGGTGGCGACGGCCAGGTCGGCGATGGTGACGTCCTCGGTCTCGCCGGAGCGGTGCGACATCATGCACTTGAAGCCGCTGCGCTGGGCGAGCTCGACGGCGTCGAGGGTCTCGGTCAGCGAGCCGATCTGGTTGACCTTGACCAGGAGGGCGTTCGCGGAGCCCTCCTCGATGCCGCGGGCGAGGCGCTCGGGGTTGGTGACGAAGAGGTCGTCGCCGACGAGCTGCACCTTGGCGCCGAGCTTGTCGGTGATGACCTTCCAGCCGGCCCAGTCGTCCTCGAACAGCGGGTCCTCGATGGAGACCAGCGGGTACGCGGCGACGAGCTCCTCGTAGTACTCGGTCATCTCGGCGGCCGAGCGGGACTTGCCCTCGAACTCGTACTTGCCGTCCTTGTAGAACTCGGAGGCGGCGCAGTCGAGCGCGAGCGCGATGTCCTTGCCGGGGACGTAGCCGGCCTGCTTGATGGCCTCGAGGATGAGGTCGAGCGCGGCGCGGTTGGAGTCCAGGTTCGGGGCGAAGCCGCCCTCGTCGCCGAGACCGGTGGAGAGGCCCTTGGTCTTCAGGACGGACTTGAGGGTGTGGTAGACCTCGGTGCCCCAGCGCAGCGCCTCGGAGAAGGACTCCGCGCCGATCGGGGCGATCATGAACTCCTGGATGTCCACGTTGGAGTCGGCGTGCGACCCACCGTTGAGGATGTTCATCATCGGAACGGGCAGCAGGTGCGCGTTCGGGCCGCCCAGGTAGCGGAAGAGCGGCAGGTCGGACGCCTCGGAGGCGGCGTGCGCGACGGCGAGGGAGACGCCGAGGATGGCGTTGGCGCCGAGCGAGGACTTGTCCGGGGTGGCGTCCAGGTCGAACATGGCCTGGTCGATCAGGCGCTGCTCGGTGGCGTCGTAGCCGACGAGCTCCGGGCCGATCTGCTCGATGACCGCGAGGACGGCCTTCTCGACACCCTTGCCCTGGTAACGGTTGGGGTCGCCGTCACGGAGCTCAAGGGCCTCGAAGGCACCGGTGGAGGCACCGGACGGAACGGCAGCACGGCCGGTGCTGCCGTCGTCGAGGCCGACCTCGACCTCGACCGTGGGGTTGCCTCGGGAGTCCAGGATTTCCCGGGCTACGACGACGTCGATGGACGGCACGAGCATCTCCTTCTGGGATGTGACGCTGGGTGTGACGCGGTGGTGCAAGGTCTCGTTTCGCCTTGCGACAAGAGCCTAACCGGCTCTGGCGCTCCGGCCAGCCGGACGCCCGCCCCCTGGGACGAAAAAGGTCCCAACGGCACTCATCTAGGGACGAAAGACCCCTTACTACTCACCGGTAAGGGCCTGGGACGGGGAAACCCCGGACCGGAGCGCACGGGGGAAGGGCGCTCCGGACCGGGGTGGTCACCGCGGGTGGGTCGTCAGGCTCACTTCAGGTGGAGCTGCTGGCCCGGGTAGATCAGGTCGGCGTTCTCGACGACGCCCTTGTTGAGCTCGAAGAGCTTGGCCCAGCCGCCCTTGACGCCGTGCGCCTGGGCGATCTTGCTGAGGGTGTCGCCGGCGACGACCTTGTACTCGCCGTCGCCCTTCTTGACCGTCTTGCCGGTGGGCGTGGTGACGGTCTTCTTGGACTCGGTCTTCTTCTGCGCGGGCTTCGGCGCCTGGCGCTGCTCGCTGCGGGTCGTCGGCTGCTCGGTGGAGCGCTTCGACGACGACGAGGAGGAAGAAGAGGAAGAAGAGGAGGAGGACGAGCTGGAGGAGCCCGTCGACGCGGAGCCGCCGTTGTACGAGGCGTTGGAGAGGCCCACGCCGCAGCTCGGCCACGCGCCCTTGCCCTGGCCCGCGAGGACCTTCTCGGCGATGGCGATCTGCTGGGACTTCGACGCCTGGTTGGCGGTCGAGGCGTAGGCGGTGCCGCCGTACGCGGCCCAGGTGGAGGCCGAGAACTGCAGGCCGCCGTAGTAGCCGTTGCCGGTGTTGATGGACCAGTTGCCGCCGGACTCGCACTGGGCGACGCGGTCCCACTCGGAGGCGGTGGCGGCCGAGGCGGTGCCCGCGGTCATCAGCGGGGCGGCGACGGCGACACCGGTGACGCCGACGAGCGTGGCGACGCGGGTGGCCTTGGAGGGGCGGCGGTGCTTGCCCTTGTTGCCGGAAAACAGCATGGGAATTCTCCTCACCGACGCCTACGAGGTGAGCTGTCGGGTTCGGGCGAGTGAGTTGCCCGGCCGCGTGTCCTTGCACGCGGCTTCACCCCAAGCCGGTCGTCGGCCGTCTGTCTCAACGGCCGGGGCCGGCACTTACCTTGGGTCCCCCGCTCCTGCCTTCGGCGCTTGACAGCGACGACTTCCCGTCGGTCGGCGGCAGGATTCGGCGTACCGGTCGACGGGGCCCGCGGTGGCGAGCGGTGATGACCGTAGACATAGACCCGGCGGAAGTTCAAAGACCATCAACCCGGTGAAATCGCCCCTACTTGCTCCCCGGTGCGGGGTGTTTTCGCAGGTGAGGGGCGACCTCAGCAAAGTTTGCGGACGTGACACGCCAGTTCGGCAAGAGAGACCCATGTCTCACTTACTCATAACGGACATTCAGGTACGGACTACTCCGCCGCCGCCGTCTTTCCAGGCGTCAACTCAAGGCTCTGACCAGGGAGGATGAGGTCCGGGTCGGCGCCGACCGTCTTCTTGTTGGCGTCGTAGAGGGCGGTCCAGCCGCCGGGCAGCGCGTTCTCCTGTGCGATGTCCGACAGACTGTCACCCGGCCTGACGGTGTATTCGTCAACCTTGGGCGCATTGCCGGAATTGACCGTCTTGCTCCCCGCGACGGCGCTCTCCGCGCCCTGGCCGCCGACGGCCGTACCGTCCGTCGATCCGTCAGCCGGGGCCGCGTGGCGCCCGGATTCGGGCGTCACGTCCGTATTGCCCGATTCCTCCGAGGCGGCGTCACCCCGGTGCTTGCCGGAGCCGGGGGTGGCCGGATCCGTCGGGTCGGCCGTGCCCGGGGTGCCCGGGGTCACGGGGGTGCCGGTCGGGTCCGGCGTACCGGTCGGGTCCGGCGTGCCCGGCGTGCCGGTCGGGTCCGGGGTCGCCGAGCCGTCGGGGGTGCCCGGGGTCGCCGGCGGGGTCGTGGTGCCCCCCGAGGGCGTGGCCGGGGTCACCGGGGAGGCCGGGGTGGTGGTGCTGCCCCCGGAGCCGGCCGGGGTGCCGTCGGTCCGGTTGGACTCGGCGACCGGTCCGGTGGAGCTCTTCGGCTTGGCGGCGGGCCCGGGGTTCACGGCGGGCTTGCGGCCGTCCTTCGTCAGGCCCGCGATCGGCGCGCAGGTGTCCCACTGGGGGTCGCCCGCGGCGAAGGCGCGGTCCGCGATCGCGATCTGCTGCGCGCGGCTGGCGAGGTCGGCGCTCGGCGCGTAGGCGAGACCGCCGTGCCGCTCCCAGCCCTCCTGGGTGAACTGGAGGCCGCCGTAGAGCCCGTTGCCGAAGTTGGCGCTCCACGCGCCGCCCGACTCGCACTCGGCGACCCGGTCCCAGGTCGGGGCGTCCGCGGCGGCGGCGGAGCCGGCCGCGAGCAGCGGCAGGGCGATGGCCGAGCCGGTGACACCCGCCGCGACGACGATGGCGGGGGCCTGACGGGGTCTGCGGTGTCGTCCGTTCCCGGAGCGCATACGGACTGCCTTTCGCGTGACTGCTGAGACTGCCGGTGAACGTAGCGGCATTCGAACGTGAGTCACAAGTCGATGCAGCGGAGATCACGCGAAGATCACATTCCTGACGGTCCGTCAGAAAGCTTGCCGGGAAGCCCACCGGAAAGCCCGTCGGGAAGGACCGCCCCGGGGCTCAGTCCCGCGCGGCTTTGTGGGAAGCGCTGAACTCCACCGGAAGCGTGCGCAGGCCACGCATGATCAGGCCGCCGCGCCACCGCAGTTCCGCCGGATCGGCCCCAAGTCGCAGGTCCGGCAGGCGAGTCAGCAGCGTCGCCAGCGCCGTCTGCCCTTCGAGGCGGGCCAGCGGCGCCCCCAGGCAGTAGTGGATGCCGTGCCCGTAGCCGAGGTGCTGGTTGTCGCGGCGCGCCAGATCCAGCGTGTCCGGCTCCTCGAAGCGCGCCGGGTCGCGGTCGGCGGCGGCCAGCACCACCAGGACCGGGTCGCCCGCCGGGATCTCCTGGCCGCCCAGGGTCAGCGCCTCGGTGGCGAACCGCCAGGTCGCCATCTCGACCGGCCCGTCGTAGCGCAGCAGCTCCTCGATGCCCGTCTCCAGGAGCCCGGTCTCCCCCGCCGCGAGCGACTCCTGGAGCCGCGCCCGCTCCCCCGGCTCGCGCAGCAGCGCGTACACGCCGTTGCCGATGAGGTTGACGGTGGTCTCGAAGCCCGCGAAGAGAAGGATGAAGGCCATCGCGGCGGCCTCGTTCTCGGTGAGGTGCTCGCCGTGGTCGGACGCCTTGATGAGCCCCGAGATCAGGTCGTCGCCCGGGTCCGCGCGCTTCTTGTGGATGAGCTCCAGCAGATAGCCGCGCATCTTCTTCACCGAGCGGGCCACCCCGCCGCGCGGCCCGCCGCCGTGCCGGATCATCATCCCGGCCCAGTCCCGGAAGTCGTCCTGGTCCTCCTCGGGCACGCCGAGCAGGTCGCAGATGGCGTAGATGGGGAGCGGGAAGGCGAACTCGTGGATGAGGTCCGCGCTCCCCCTCTCCGCGAAGCCGTCGATGAGGCGGTCGGTGAGCTCCTGCACCCGGGGCGCGAACTCCGCGACCCGGCGGGGGGTGAACGCCTTCGACACCAGCCGCCGCAGCCGGGTGTGGTCCGGCGGGTCGATGTTGAGCAGGTGGGTCATCAGCTCGGCCTTGCGCTCGCCGGGGATGCCCGTCTTGCCCTTGGCGTGCGCCGGCTCGTCGTGGTGCGCCGGGTTCTTCGACAGCCGCTGGTCGGCCAGCGCCTGCCGGGCGTCGGCGTACCGGGTCACCAGCCATGCCTCCACGCCGCTGGGCAGCGTCGCCCGGTGCACCGGCGCGTGCTCGCGCAGCCAGGCGTACGCGGGGTACGGATCGGTGGCGAACTCCCAGGTGAAGAGCTCGGGGGCGGCGGGTCGGTCGGACATGGTCCCGACACTAACCCGCCGCCCCCAAGGCTCCGTCACAGCCGGGCGTACACCCCCTTCGCGGTCAGCCGGTCGAAGGCGAGCCGGACCGCGGTGGCGCCGCCGTCCGGCAGCGGCCCGGTCACGGTGGTGATCTCCGTGTCCGACAGGGCCCGCCGGACCAGCGTGAACTCGTCCAGCGCGCCGGTCAGCCGGTCCTTGTCCGCCCCGGTGCTGTCGGGGCGCCCGCCGAGCCGGAGGCCGCGCACGTCGAAGCCGTCCTCGACGGTCAGCGAGCCGGCGACGGGGCCGCTCGCCACGGCGGTCAGCGCGGTGCCGTCGCCGACCGACAGGGTCAGCGTCCCGCCCTGGCGGCGCAGCACCACGTGCCGCCAGGTGTCGTCGCCGAAGACCGTCCCGGCCGGGGCGACGGCCTCCAGGCTGGTGATGCCCCGGTCGGTCTGGACGTGCGCGACGACCTTGTTCTCCTGGGACATCGCGCGGATCCACAGCTGGCGTTCGGCGGTGCCGACCCCGTACGCCCAGGCGAGCACCGGGCTGGTGTTGGCGGACTGCCGGAAGCGCACCCAGGTGGCCAGGGTGAAGTCGCCCGCGCCGAGCGCCCGGTCCTCGCCGTACGGGAGGTCGACGGCGCCGGTCGTCCCGTCCAGGACGAGGGAGCGGCCGAACTTGGCGCCGGTGTCGGTGACGGTGCCGCCGGCCCGGACGACGCCGTGGCCGCAGTGGCGTGAGCTGTCGGGGGTGGCGCGGGCGGCCGGGTCGTCGGCGGGGCGGGCCACCAGGTGCTGCTCGGTGTGGCCGCCCTCCATGGTCCACCACACGTGCGGGTCGCGCGGGGCGCTCGATCCGCCGACGGCCGTGTTGTACAGGCCCGTCTCCTCGGCGGCCGTCAGGGCCCGCTTGTAGTAGCGGAAGTCGTCGAGCTCGCCGGTGAGGACGTCGGTGCCGGTGGACTTGGAGCCGACCCGCAGGCCCTCGGGCGCGGCGATGCCGTCGGTGAAGGAGCCCGTCAGGCCCTCGGCGGTGGCGGGGGTGCCGTTGTCGACGCGGAGGCTGACGACGGTCGCCTCGGTGTCGGTCGGCTGGGCCTTGCGCCGGGTCAGCGTGAGCAGGTGCCAGGCGTTGTCCCCGAAGGCGGACCGCCCGGCCTGGGTGTCGATCACGTCGAGCGGGACCGAGGCGCCCGGTGTCTCCAGGCGCGCGGTCAGCCGGTCGGCGGAGGGCTTGGCCCGCACCCACAGCGAGGGCTTGCCGGAGGTGGAGCCGTAGGCCCAGAGCAGCGCCGCGTCCTGGGGGCTGGCCGTGGCGTCGTAGCGGAACCAGAGGGCGAAGGTGAACTCCCCGGCGCCGTTGTCGACGGCGGGGACGTAGGGCACCTCGACACCGGGCAGGTCCGGGCCGACCTTGAGGGCGCCCGCGCCGATGCGGCCCTTGACGACCGCGGACTCGGTGCTGGTGGTGCCGAGGACGGTGCCGTCGGCGCAGTGGCCGGAGACGTCGTCCTGGATCCGGGTGTTCACCAGGGGCACCGGGTCGGCGGTGTCGATCACCTCGAAGGGCAGGTGGGCCCGGAGCGCGGCCGGGGCCACGTCCTCGGGCCGCGCCCCGCGCAGCGCGTCCCGCTCCCCGGCGGTCAGCGCCGTCCCGTACAGCCGGAACTCGTCGAGGGTGCCGGTGAAGCCGTCGTTGGGGTCGGTGCCGGGCTTGTCCCCGAGCCGGATGCCGGAGGGGTCGTCGGTACGGGCCGGGGCGAGGCGTCCGAGGTCGGTGCCGGTGGCCTGGGCGGCGAGTCCGTCGACCGCGACGGTGACGGTGCCGCCCTGCCGGGTGAGCGTGAGGTGGTGCCACTGGCCGTCGCCGAAGGCCCGCGCGGTCGGGTGCGCGGGCGCCTTCAGGGTGAGCGTGACGTGCCGTCCGCTGTCGCCCTCGACCCGGGCCATGACCTGGTCGTCCTTGGGCTGGACCCGGACCCACACCTGCGGCCGGGGGTCGCCGACGCCGTAGGCCCACAGCAGGGTCTGCTGCGGGGTGGCGGCGGTGGCGTCGTAGCGGAAGAAGAGGGAGTACGTGACGTCCCCGGCGCCCGGGTCGAGCCCCGGCGCGTACGGCAGGTCCGCGGATGCGGCGGCGGAGCCGTCCAGGGCGAGGCCCTGACCGAAGCCCCGGGTGCCGAAGCGGGCGCCCGTGCCGAGCGCGGCGCCGGAGCCGAGGAGCGCGTCGTGGGCGTCCGGGGTGGTGTCGGGGCTGGTCCGCCCGGCGTCCGGGGAGGCCGCCGGGAGCGCGGAGCCCTTCGCCGCGAACGTGCCGGGCAGGCCGAGCTCGGCGACGGCGAAGCGGGTGAAGTAGACGTTCTCGGCGGAGAAGGACCGGCCGCCCTCGTGGACCATGCCTATCTCGCCCGCCGACAGCTCGGCCAGGTCGGAGTAGCCGGCCCGGTCGCCGATCGCCGCGGCGACCTGCCCGCCGGGGGCGTCCTGCCAGGTCTCGCCCCGGTCGTCGGACCAGCGGATCCGCATCCCCTGGCGCTGGGTCATGTGCGAGGGCGTGGACATGAGGAGCAGGTCGCCGGGGCGGCCCCGGTAGGTCTGGCGCGGCGCGAGCAGGCCCACCTGGACGTCCGGCCCCTTGAAGCCGCGGGTGAATCCGAGCCTCGGCACCTTCGGGGTGCCGGTGGCGGGGTCGTCGACGGCGACGGCGTGGGTGCGGTGGCCCTCGACCAGGGTGGCGTCGGTGGCGCTGACCCGCACGTCGTAGGGGCTGCGGGCGCTCACGTACACCTGGCCGCCGGGGAGTTCGGCCACGACCGGCTCGCCGGGCTTGGCGACCGGGGTGGCGGCCGTGGTGCCGGGCGGCAGGGCGGGCAGGTCCCCGGCGCGCAGGAAGGAGTTCTCGGTGCCGCCCGCGGCCCAGGTCTCGCCCTTGTCGTCGCTGTAGAGGAAGCCGGCTCGCTGGTCCTCGGCCCCGGCCGCGTCGTCGGCGGTCTCGTAGGCGCCGACGACCAGCCGTCCGGCGTGCGGGCCCTCCTGGAGCTGGATGCCGTGCGAGGGGCCGGTGCCGAACCATTTCCGGCCGTTCGCGGTGAGCCTCGGGATGGCTTTGGGGGCGCCGAAGCTGAGCCCGTCGTCGTCGCTGCGCTGCACCCAGGAGAGGCGGGTGCTGACCGGGGTGGCGGTCTCGGAGTTGGAGAGGAGGAGGACGGCCCCGTCCTTCTCGGCCACCGGCGAGGCGTTGCCGCGTACGTACGGGGCGTCGGGGTCGCTCGCGGTGCCGGTCAGCACGGTCCTGATCGGGGACCAGGTGCGGCCGTCGTTCGTGGAGCGGCGCATCACGACGTCGATGGGCCCGCGGTCCGCGCAGGAGGGCGAGGTGCGGCCCTCGGCGAAGGCGAGCAGGGTGCCCTTGGCGGTCCTGACCAGGGTCGGGATGCGGAAGCAGCCGTAGCCGGCGGTGCCGGAGCGGAAGAGGACCTGCTGGGTGCCGAGCCGCCCGTCGGCGGAGAGCCGGGTGCCGCTCGCCTCGGCGGGCGCGGCGGCGGCGAGGCCGAGCGCGGGGGCGGTGGGGAGGAGGACGGCGAGGGCGGCGAGGGAGACCCGCCAGGCTCCGGGGCGGCGCCCGGGGCCCGCGGCGGGGCGGTGCCCGCCGCTATGTCGCCCGGAGCCGCGATTGCCATGCTCATTACGGAATAGGTTCATGATCGAGAACCTAGGTGCCGCCGGGCGTGGGAAGCGCGGATTCCGCCTCCGTCCCCGAGGTTGTGATCCTCACGTGACGGCCCGTGGCCTAGATTCACCCCGTGGATGCCCAGTTGCTCAGAAGCACGTTCGCCGTCGTCGAGAGACGGGCCGAGCACGCCGTCACCTTCTTCTACTCGCACCTCTTCTGGCACAACCCGGCCATGCGCGAGCTCTTCCCCGAGGACCTGGGCCCCCAGCGCGACCGCCTCTTCGCCGCCCTCACCCATGTGGTGACCCACCTGGAGGAGCCGAGGCTCGCCCGCTACCTGGGCGAACTCGGCCGCGACCACCGCAAGTTCCTCGCCTCGCCCGCCCTCTACACCGCCGTCGGCACCAGCCTGCTCGCCGCCTTCGCCTTCGCCTCCGGCGCCGCCTGGACCGTCGAGGCGGAGAAGGCGTGGACCGAGGCGTACGGGCGGGTCGCCGAGCTCATGCTGGACGGCGCCACCGCCGCCGAGCGGGCGGGCCAGCCCGCCTGGTGGGACGCCGACGTCGTCGGCCACGAGCGCCGCGGCGAGGACCTGGCCCTGCTGACCCTGCGGCCCCGCCGCCCCTACCCGTACCAGGCCGGGCAGTACGCCAGCCTCAGCACGCTCCACCTGCCCCGGGTCTGGCGCACCTACTCCCTCGCCAACGCGCCCCGCCCCGACGGCACCCTCGACCTGCACGTCAGCCGGGTCGCCGGGGGCCGGATGAGCACCGCGCTCACCGAGCGCCTGCGGGTCGGCGAGACCGTCCGGCTCAGCGTCCCCGGCGGCGCGCTCACCGCCCGCACCCCGCCCGGCAAGCCCCGCACCTACATAGCCGCCGGCACCGGCTGGGCCCCCGTCCGCGCCCTCCTGGAGGAGGCCGCCGAGGACGAACCCGAGCTGGAGGGGCGCCTGTTCGTCGTCGCCCGCGCCAAGGAGTACCTGTACGCCAAGCCCGAGGCGGAACGCTTCCGCGCGCTCATACCGGGCCTGTCCGTCACCTACATCACCGCCGCGCCCCGCCGCCCCCGCGACCAGGCCACCGAGCGCTGCGTCCAGGCCCTGCGGGCGGCCGTCCACTGGCCCGCCCACGACGTCTACCTCGCGGGCCCGCCCGGCTTCGTCGCCGAGGCCGCCGAGGAGCTGACCGAACTGGGCGCCGACCCGGCCCGCGTCTTCCACGACACGCTCCCGGCCGTCGGCCGCTTCACCACCCGCCCGAACAGCCACGCGGAGTGGCTCATCGAACCGCCCCCGCTGCACTGGCACAACCCGGAGTCCCGCGCGCCGCGCGAGATCTGAGCGCCCGCCCCGCGCTACGCCCCCGGCACGCCCTCCGCCGCGCGGATCGCGTCCCGGTAGAGCCGGCCCGCCGCCCGCAGCGCCGCCTCCGGGTCGACCCCGGCGGCCTCCGCCCGTACGGCCAGCGCCAGCAGCTCGTAGCCGATGCCGTCGCCCGTCGGCGGGGCCACGTCGAGCCCGGCCGAGCGCACCCGGCCCGCGAGCTTCGCGGCCAGCGCGAGCCCGGGCTGGCCGAGCGGCACCCCGTCGGTCACGGACGCCCGCCGCTTCTCGGCGGCCTTGGTCCGCAGCCAGTGCGCCTCGACCTCCTCGGGCGTCGCGGCGGTCTCGTCGCCGAAGACGTGCGGGTGCCGGTGGACCAGCTTCGCCACGAGCGCCCCGGCCACGTCGTCCACGGAGAACGGCTCCTCCGGGTCCTCCTCCGCGATCCTCGCGTGGAAGACCACCTGGAGCAGCACGTCGCCGAGCTCCTCGCGCAGCGCCTCCCGGTCGCCGTCCTCGATCGCCTCGACGAGCTCGTACGCCTCCTCGATCGCGTACTTCACCAGCCCCTCGTGCGTCTGCCGCGAGGTCCAGGGGCACTCCCGCCTGACCCGGTCCATGACCTGCACGAGGTCGAGCAGCCGGGCGCCGGGCAGGTCGTACGAGCCGGGCAGCAGCTCCAGGTCCGGCATCTCGACCCGGCCGGAGCCCGCCAGCCGCGCGAGGCCGTCGGTCAGCGCCGCGTCCCCCTCGCCCGAGGGCAGCACCAGCACCGTCCGGCCGCCGGCGCACGCCGCCACCAGCTCCTCGGCGCTCGGGCGGACCGTCTCGGCCTCGACCCCCGCCTCGCGCAGATACGGCAGCTGGGGGTGGCCGGGGTCGGGGCACAGCACCCGGTCGGCCGTGCGCAGCGCCTGCCAGGCGGGCCAGGACAGCAGTCCGGGCGCGACGCGGTGGCTGGCGGTGAGCAGGACGATGCGGCCGGGGTCGGGCTTCGGGGCGTTCACCCCTCGAACCTACCCCGGCCCGCGGCTCACTGGGCCGGCTCGGGGGCCTTGCTGATCTGCCGCACCCAGGGCGCGGCGTAGGTGCCGAGCTGGATCTTCTCGTCGTCCCAGCTCCCGAAGCGCGGGTTGACGTCGATCTTCAGCGCCTTGGACGCCTGCGCGAAGGTGTCGCCGAGCTTCTTCTGGCCCTCGGGGCTGTTGGTGATCCCCAGCTTCTCGGCGATCTTGTTCATGAGGACCGAGCGGCGGGCCACGTCGTCGATCTGGTCGGGCGCCACGCCCTGCTGCTGGAGGAGCACGGCCGCCATCTGCTGCTCGCCGCCGCTCTGCCGGGCGAAGTCGGTGCGGGCCCGCTGGATCTCGCCGCGGCTCGCGCTCACCCCGGCGTCGGCGGCGACCCGGTCGACGACCCGGTCGAAGATCATGCCCTGGAGCTTGCGCCGGTTGAGGTCACCGGTCTCCCTGATCAGCTGCGCGGTCTCCGGCGCGGCCTGCTGGGCGGCCCGCACGTCCTCGACCTGCGCCTGGAGACTGGAGACCTCGATCCGCTGGCCGCCGACGACGGCCGCCGCCCCGGGATGGGCGTCGCTGCCGCAGGCGGTCAGCAGAGGGGCCGCGGCGAGCAGGGCGACGGCGGAGACGGAGAGCGCGGTGCGGCGGTGCAAAGGAGCCTCCCGGCGTGGGTCGTGCGTCAGTGGGACGACCGTGCGGTGATCGATGTTAGGCAGTCGCCGTGGCCCGGGCCACTACTTGGAGGCGACTGTTTCGGTCAACGACTCACGCGTTCGGGTGGTGTCGGCCCCCAGCATGATCGTCCGGGAGAGCACGAAGGTGACGGGGATGGCCGCCGCGGCCGCGAGGAGCGGGGCGTAGACGCGGTTCACGGAGAGCAGGTCCACGAGGACGTAGACGCCGGCGGTCGTGATGACGAAGTTGGCGGCGTTGGTGAGCGGGAAGAGCAGGAACTTCCGCCAGGTGGGGCGGGTGCGGTAGGTGAAGTACGAGGTCAGGAAGAAGGAGCCGACCATGGACAGCGCGAAGGCCAGGACGTGCGCGGCCAGGTACGGCAGCCGCAGGCCGAGGAGCAGGTAGAGGCCGTAGTACGTGCCGGTGTTGACGGCGCCGACCAGCGCGAAGCGCACGACCTGCCAGGTCGTCGTCATCGGGGCAGGAGCTCCTCGTCGCGCCGCCCGTCCCGCCGCTCGGCCCGGCGCTGGGCCGGGACGGCGGCGTTGGTGGCCTTGACCAGGAAGTGCGGGCGCCGCTTCACCTCGTAGTAGATGCGCCCCACGTACTCGCCGACCAGCCCGAGCATCACCATCTGCACCCCCGCCAGCGCCGTCACGGTCACGAGCAGCGTGACATAGCCGGGGGTGTCCACCCCGTTCACCAGGGCGACACCGACGATCCAGGCGGCGTACGCGAAGGCCAGCGCGACCAGCGTCATTCCGAGATAGACGGCGGCCCGCAGCGGCTTGTTGTTGAAGGAGATGAGGCCGTCGAGGCCGTAGTTGAGGAGCTTTCCGAAGGTCCATTTCGAACGCCCCTCCTCCCGTACCGCATTCTCGTACGCGAAGGTCGTCGTCCGGAATCCGACCCAGGCGAAGATCCCCTTCGAGAAACGGTTGTATTCGGTCAGTTCGAGAATCGAGTCGACCGTGCGGCGGGAAAGCAGCCGGAAGTCGCCGACGCCGTCCACCAGCTCGACGTCCACCAGCCGGTTGATCGCCCAGTAGTAGGCGCGGGCGGTCAGCGTGCGGGTGACCCGGTCGCCGGTGCGGGTGCGCCGGGCGATGACCTGGTCGTACCCCTCCGCGTACAGCGCCACCATGCGGTGCACGAGCTCCGGCGGGTGCTGGAGGTCCGCGTCCATGATCACGACCGCGTCGCCGCGCGCGTGCTGGAGCCCGGCCAGCATCGCCGCCTCCTTGCCGAAGTTGCGGCTGAAGGAGACGTAGCGCGCCCGGGGGTCGCGGGCGGCGATCTCCTCCAGGAGCGGCAGCGTACGGTCATGGCTTCCGTCGTCCACGTAGACGATCTCGAATTCACCGGCGAGCCCGGAGAGTTCCTTCGTCACATGGTCGTGGAAGCGACCGATGATCTCTTCTTCGTTGAAGCACGGGACCACGATCGAGAGCAGCACGCAGGCCACGACAACGGGTGCGGATGTCGCCGCCGGATTCGAGCGGTGACCGGCAGGCGACCATTGAATGAACTGACCTTCCGGTGCGCCGATTTCACACCTTCGCGCCCGTTCTCGCTGCCATATTCGAAACACGATGAAGATCAGGATCCCGCGGGCCGCCGGACTCGCCGCCCTGCTCACCGTGGCCGCCGTCTGCGCGGGGGACGCGGTCGCGAGCACCTTTCCGTTCGGCCGGCACCGGCGCGCCGTCAACGACCTGGCCAACCAGTTCCTGCCGTTCCACGCGCACCTGTGGGACCTGCTGCACGGCCGCGCGGACGGCGGGCCGCTGCTGAACTGGCAGTCCGGCTGGGGCAGCAGCCTGCTGCCCGACCTCGCCACCTACGTCACCAGCCCCTTCGCCCCGCTCGTCGCCCTCTTCCCGCGCGCGGACCTCGCCTACGCGCTCTACGGGATCACCGTCCTGAAGACGGCGTGCGCGGCGGCGGCGATGGCCTGGACGCTGCGGCGGCTGCGCCCCGGCCCCTGGTGGGCAGCGGGCCTGCTGGGCGCCGCGTACGCGCTGTGCGGCTGGGCGCTGCTGGAAGCCGTCTACAACCCCATGTGGATGGACGGCCTGATCGCCTTCCCGCTGCTGTGCCTGGTGGGCGTGTGGGTACGGGAGGGGCGCCGGCCGCTCCTCGGCGTCCTGGTCGTCGCCGTCTGCTGGACGGCGAACTTCTACACCGCGTACATGGCGACGCTCGGCGCCGCCCTCGTCCTGCTGGTCGCCGCCCCGCCCTGGCGCGTCCTGCTGCGCGGCGCGGCGACCGTCCTGCTGGGCGCCGGCCTGACCGCCCCCCTGCTGCTGCCGGTCTTCCTGGGCACCCGGTACGCCTACCCGGGCGTCGTCCGGGACTTCGCGGCGGCGGACGGCGCGGACCTGGCGGCGCGGCTGCTGCCGGCGACGTACTCCTTCTCGACCCCGGCGCTGTTCGTCTTCACCGCCGTCCCGGTCCTCGCCGCCGTGCCGCTGTTCCGCGCGGGACGCGGCGACCGGCGCTGGCCGCTGCTCGCGGCGGGCGTGCTGCTCTCCTTCCAGTGGGCCCCGACGCACCTGGTGTGGCACGCCTTCGCCACCCCGAACGGCAGCCCGTACCGGCAGACCTTCGTCCTGACCGGGATCCTGGTGATCGCCGCCTGGCACGCCGTCGCCGACGGCTTCCCCGGGCGCCGGGCGCTGCTCGGCGGGACGGCGCTCGTCGGGGCCCTCGCCCTGCCCGCGCTGGGCAGCGCGCAGGCGACCGGCTGGGGCTGGGCGCTGTTCGCGGCGGGCCTGGCGGCGCCCTTCGTGCCGCGCCGGGGCCGGTACGCCGCCCCCGTCCTGGCCGTCTCGCTGGCCGCCGTCCTCGTCGCGCAGGCCGCCGCGACCACGGCGTGGGGCGACAAGGAGCGGCTGGCCCGGCTCGACGACTACCCGGCGTGGAGCGCGGCCGACACCCGCCGGGCGGCGGCGCTCGCGGAGGCCGACGGCTGGCCCGCGTACCGCACGGACTCGGGCCGCCCGCAGGTCACCGGGAACGAGCCGATGGCGCTCGGCGGCCAGGGCGCCGCCTATTACAGCAGTCTCACCTCAAACACCCTCACGGAGACCCTGCGCGCGCTCGGCGGCGGCTGGACCTCCCGGGGCCGCAACCTCCAGAGCCTCGACAACCCAGTGACGGACGCCCTGTTCGCGGTCGGCGCGCGCTGGCGGGACGGCGCCGTGGTCCGTACGGGCCCGGCGGCGCCGCTCGTGACGGTGCGGCCCCCGGGCCCGCCGCCCCGCTACGGCGCCTCCCCCTTCCGCAACCAGGAACTCCTCCTGGGCGCCCGCGTCTACGAGCCCCCGGCCCCCGGCGGGGCCTGCCGCGCGGGCACGGAGACCTTCGTGTGGGCCCCGGACTTCACCGGCACGGCCCGGCTCGGCGCCCGTACGGTGAAGCTGCGCGGGCAGCTCCCCAAGTGGCGGGCCGCGCTGGCCTCCCTGGGCACCCCCGAGCGCCCCGCCGCGCCGGTCCTGGCGGGCCAGGGGCACCGGGGCGAGGTCGCCTGCCTGGACCACGCCCGCCTGGACGCGGCCGTGGCGGCCCTCCGCTCCGCCGTCCCGGCGACGACCACGGTCACGCCGGACGGCTTCCGCGTCACCCTGGCCCCCGGCACCCGGGGCACCGTCGTCCTGGCCGCCCCCCGCATCCCCGGCTGGCACTGCGAGGGCCGCCCGGCCGACGCGTACGGCGGCCTGGTCGCCACCCCCGCCACTGGCCGCACCTCGGTGACCTGCGCCTTCCGCCCCCCGGGCCTCCGCGCGGGCCTGGCGGCGGGCGGGGCGGCGGCGCTGCTGCTGGCGGGGTGGGTGGTGTGGGGTGCGTGGGGGAGGCGGCGAACGGGGCGTCCGATGCCGTCGCAAGGGGACCCAATGGAGACCAACTCCCCCTACCATGCTCTGACTTGACGTCAACTCGGGGGAGGATGACAGGTGTGACGATCGAGGGCGTGGTACTGATCGTCTTGGCCGTCTGGGCGCTGCGCGCGCTGTTCGTGTGGACCCGGGGGCGAGTGCACCGATGGAGGCTCCCGGAGCCGTCGCTGGCACCGGGCCGGCTGGAGATGTCGCAGGGGCTGGCATTCCGCGCCGTCTGCCGCCTGGCCCGCAATCCGGGACCGCCCGTGAACATGCGCTACTACTTCATCGAGCAGGACTGGAACCGCGCGGACGCCATGCTGGTCCTTTCCGAGGCCCTCAAGCACGACCTGATCAGGGTCAGGGGCTGGCGCTTCGGCAGCTACAGCGTGACGCGCAAGGGCTGGGCCGAGTATCAGAGCAAGTTCATCTGGACGGGAGGCGAAGGCGTGAACATCTCTTCGAGCTCCGGCGGATTCGTCGTGGCGAACGTCGGCGGCCACGGGTCGGTCGTCCACGGCGGCTACGGGAACCAGACCAACGTGGGGGCCCAGGTCTCCCACCAGCAGCTCATCGAGGCGCTGCGCGCGGACGCGGAGACGGCGACACCAGACGAGGCGGTGCGGGCCCGCGAGTACGCCGACGACCTGGCCTCGGCCGTGGAGGGCCAGGACCAGGACCGGACGGCCCGCGTCCTGGGACGGATCAACACGCTCCTGACCACCGCCTCGGCCGCGTTCACGCTGACCCGCCAGTTCCTGCCGCCGGGTTCGTAGCACCTGTCGATTCCGGCGCGTCCCGTTCGACGTCCTGGTGTGGGGCACCGCCCCGCATCAGGATGCGACGGGATCCGGGGAGAGCCGCCGGACCCGACGAGGTCGACGGGATCCGCCGGACCACCCGGCGACCCGACGACCGGATCGACGGAGGTAGAGGCACATGGGACAGCTGCTGCGCGTCATGAACTTCAACGTGTCGAGGGACGGGATCGGGGCGGGCCCGGACGGGCTCCAGTCCCTGGAGGCCCCCTTCGGCCTCCCGAACCCCGAGCGCCTGTTCTCCTGGGCCGGCGCCACCGCGAGCTGGCCGATGCGGGCGGACGCGGGCGGGACCCGGGGGCTCGACGACTACTTCACCCGTGACTTCGCGCGGAACATCGGCGCCGAGATCATGGGCCGCAACAAGTTCGGCCCCCAGCGCGGGCCGTGGCAGGACCACGAGTGGCAGGGCTGGTGGGGCGAGGAGCCGCCGTTCCACACGCCGGTGTTCGTGCTGACCCACCACGAGCGCCCCTCGATCACCCTCGGCGAGACCACGTTCCACTTCGTGGGCGGCGACCCGGCCGACGTCCTCGACCAGGCCCGGAAGGCCGCCGAGGGCCAGGACGTACGGCTCGGCGGCGGGGTGTCGACGGTCCGGGAGTTCCTGGACGCGGACCTGGTCGACACGCTGCACATCGCGGTGGCCCCGCTGGAGCTGGGCACGGGCATCCGGCTGTGGGACTCGCCGGAGGACCTCCTCGACCGCTTCCACCTGGAGGTCGTGCCGAGCGTGAGCGGCGTGGTGCACCACCTGTTCTGGCGCCGCTGACCCACCGGGCGGGCGCGGACGCCGCGCCGCCGAACAGCAGCGTGAGCCCCACCGCACCGGCGAGGACCGCGCCGAGCGCCCGC
>NZ_JBEZHM010000030.1:0-100059 GCF_040650575.1 Streptomyces sp. NPDC048659
GCCGTGCGCCATCCGCCGCCGCAGCGCCTGCGGCGACATGTCCACCAGCTCTATCTGGTCCGCCCGCCGCACCACCTCGTCCGGCACCGTCTCCCGCTGCCGCACCCCCGTGATCGACTCCACCACGTCACCCAGCGACTCCAGATGCTGGATGTTCACCGTCGACACCACGTCGATCCCCGCGGCCAGCAGCTCCTCCACGTCCTGCCACCGCTTGGGGTTGCGGGAGCCGGGCACGTTGGTGTGCGGGAGTTCGTCGACGAGGGCGACGGCGGGGCGGCGGGCGAGGACCGCGTCGATGTCCATCTCGGGGAAGACGGTGTCCCGGTACGGGATCTCCCGGCGCGGCACCTGCTCCAGACCGTGCAGCATCACCTCCGTACGCGGCCGGTCGTGATGCTCCACGAACGCCACCACGCAGTCCGTGCCGCGCTCCACCCGCCGGTGCCCCTCGGAGAGCATCGCGTACGTCTTGCCGACACCCGGCGCCGCGCCGAGGTAGATGCGGAGCCTGCCGCGCCTAGCCACGGGCCGGCTCGAAGCGGTAGCCCATGCCGGCCTCCGTGATCAGATAGCGCGGGTGCGAGGGGTCCGGCTCCAGCTTCCGCCGCAGCTGGGCCATGTACACCCGCAGGTAGTTGGTGTTGCCCCGGTAGCCGGCGCCCCAGACCTCCTCCAGGAGGTGCCGCTGGGCGACGAGCCGGCCGGGGTTGCGGACCAGGATGTCGAGCAGGTGCCACTCGGTCGGGGTGAGCCGCACGTCCCGGCCGCCCCGGCGCACCCGGCGGGCCACCAGGTCCACGGTGAAGTCCTCGGTGGCCACGACGGTGACCTCGGTCTCGGGCACGGCCTCCCGGCGGCGGGCGGCGGCCCGCAGCCGGGCGAGCAGCTCGTCCATGCTGAAGGGCTTGGTCATGTAGTCGTCGGCGCCGACGTCGAGGGCGTGCACCTTCTCCTCGGAGGCGCTGCGGGCGGAGAGCACGAGGATCGGCACCCTGCTCCAGCCGCGCAGCCCGGCGATGACGTCGAGGCCGTCCATGTCGGGCAGCCCGAGGTCGAGAAGGATCACGTCGGGCCGGCGGTCGGCGGCGAGCCGGAGGGCGGTGGCCCCGTCGGGCGCGGAGTCCACCTCGTACGTCCGCGCCTGGAGGTTGATGACCAGCGCCCGCGCGAGCTGCGGGTCGTCCTCCACGACCAGTACCCGGGTCATCCTGCGGCCTTCCTGTTCACGGCCGCGCGGGCCCGGGGTGCTCCCCCGGGCCCGCGGGGCCTGTCGTGTAACACTCCGGTCAGCCCTTGGCCGCCACGAGCGCCTTGAGGGCGATGTTGAGCTGGAGGACGTTGACCCGGGGCTCGCCGACGAAGCCGAGGATCCGCCCGTCGGTGTGCTCGGCGACCAGCCGCTCGACGGCGGCGACGGGGAGCCCGTTGCGCTCGGCGATCCGGTGGACCTGGAGCTCGGCGTACGCCGGGGAGATGTGCGGGTCGAGGCCGGAGCCGGAGGACGTCACAGCGTCGGCGGGCACGTCGGACGGCTTGACCGTGTAACCGGCGGTGGAGTTGTCCTTGACCACGGCCGCCTTGGCGTCGGTCACCCACTTGATCAGATCGGCGTTGTCACCCGAACGGTTGGTCGCACCCGACAGGATCAGCTTGTACTGGGTGTTGACGCTGTTGGAGCCGAGGCCGTTCGACGGACGCGGCTGGAACCACTTGAGGTCCGGGCTCGCCGTCTCCTCGCCGTCCTTCAGGGGCAGGTTGTAGGTCTGCCCGATCAGCTCCGAGCCGACGACCCGGCCGCTCGCGTCCTTGATCTCGGAGCCGTTCGCCTTGTCGTGGAAGGCGAGTTGGGCGATCCCGGTGACGGCGAGCGGGTAGAGCACGCCGCACACGACCGTGAGGACGAGCAGGGCGCGCAGGCCCGCCCAGAGCAACCGCCCCGCGTTTCCTACCGAGTTGTTCATGATCAGCCGATTCCGGGGATGAGGGAGAGGATCAGGTCGATGAGCTTGATGCCGACGAACGGGGCGATCAGGCCGCCGAGTCCGTACAGGCCGAGGTTGCGGCGGAGCATCCTGTCGGCGCTGGTCGGGCGGTAGCGGACGCCCTTCAGGGCGAGCGGCACCAGGGCGATGATGATCAGCGCGTTGAAGATGACGGCGGACAGGATCGCGGACTCGGGCGAGGACAGCGCCATGATGTTGAGCTTGTCCAGGCCCGGGTAGGCGACGGCGAACATGGCGGGGATGATCGCGAAGTACTTCGCCACGTCGTTGGCGATGGAGAAGGTGGTGAGCGCGCCCCGGGTGATGAGGAGCTGCTTGCCGATCTCGACGATCTCGATGAGCTTGGTCGGGTCGGAGTCGAGGTCGACCATGTTGCCGGCCTCCTTCGCGGCCGACGTGCCCGTGTTCATCGCGACGCCGACGTCCGCCTGGGCGAGGGCCGGGGCGTCGTTGGTGCCGTCGCCGGTCATCGCGACCAGCTTGCCGCCCGCCTGCTCCCGCTTGATGAGGGCCATCTTGTCCTCGGGGGTGGCCTCGGCGAGGAAGTCGTCGACTCCGGCCTCCTCTGCGATGGCCTTGGCGGTCAGCGGGTTGTCGCCGGTGATCATGATGGTCTTGATGCCCATCCGGCGCAGTTCGTCGAAGCGCTCGCGCATCCCCTCCTTGACCACGTCCTTGAGGTGGATGACGCCGAGGACCCGGGCGCCCTTGCCGTCCTGGACGGCCACCAGCAGCGGGGTGCCGCCCGCCTGCGAGATCGCGTCGGTGAGCGCCTGCGCGTCCTCCGCGACCCGCCCGCCGTTCTCCTCCACCCAGGCCACGACCGAACCGCTCGCGCCCTTGCGGACCTTGCGCGTCACGCCGTCCTCGGTGAGGTCCACGCCGGACATGCGGGTCTGGGCGGTGAAGGCGATCCACTCGGCGTGGGCGAGCTCGCCCTGGTGGCGCTCGCGCAGCCCGTACCGCTCCTTGGCGAGGACGACGATCGAGCGGCCCTCGGGGGTCTCGTCGGCGAGGCTGGAGAGCTGGGCGGCGTCCGCGACCTCGGCCGCGGTGACGCCCTTGACCGGGACGAACTCGGCGGCCTGGCGGTTGCCGAGGGTGATGGTGCCGGTCTTGTCGAGCAGCAGGGTGGACACGTCGCCGGCGGCCTCGACGGCCCGGCCGGACATGGCGAGGACGTTGCGCTGCACGAGCCGGTCCATGCCGGCGATGCCGATCGCGGAGAGCAGGGCGCCGATGGTGGTGGGGATGAGGCAGACCAGGAGCGCCGTGAGGACGATCATCGAGGTCTGCTTGTCGGCCCCGGCGTAGATCGCGAAGGGCTTGAGGGTGACGACGGCCAGCAGGAAGACGATGGTGAGGGACGCCAGCAGGATGTTGAGGGCGATCTCGTTGGGGGTCTTCTGCCGGGCGGCGCCCTCGACCAGGTTGATCATGCGGTCGATGAAGGTCTCGCCGGGCTTCGTCGTGATCTTGATGACGACGCGGTCGGACAGCACCTTCGTGCCGCCGGTGACGGCCGAGCGGTCGCCGCCCGACTCGCGGATCACCGGCGCCGACTCACCCGTGATGGCGGACTCGTCGACCGACGCGACGCCCTCGACGACATCGCCGTCGCCGGGGATGACGTCGCCGGCCTCGCAGACCACCAGGTCGCCGATGCGCAGCTCGGTGCCGGGGACGCGCTCCTCGTTCGTGCCGATGATCCGGCGGGCGACGGTGTCGGTCTTGGCCTTGCGCAGGGTGTCGGCCTGCGCCTTGCCGCGGCCCTCCGCGACGGCCTCCGCCAGGTTGGCGAAGATCGTGGTGAGCCAGAGCCAGGCGGTGATCGCCCAGCCGAACCAGTCGCCGGGGTGCGCGATCGCGAGCCCGGTGGTGACCACCGAGCCGACCAGGACCACGAACATGACCGGCGACTTCACCATCACGCGCGGGTCCAGCTTGCGCAGCGCGTCCGGCAGCGACTTCAGCAGCTGCTTCGGGTCGAAGAGCCCGCCGCCGACCCGTCCCGCGCCGGTGCCCTCGCGCGGGGTCGCGGCGTCCTCGTCGTGCGGGACGCGGGTGGGGGTGAGGGTGCTCATGCTGCCAGCCCTTCGGCGAGCGGTCCCAGCGCCAGGGCCGGGAAGTAGGTCAGACCGGTGATGATCATGATCGTGCCGACGAGGAGGCCGGTGAAGAGCGGCTTCTCGGTGCGCAGGGTGCCCGCGGTCTCGGGGACGGGCGTCTGCTCGGCGAGGGAGCCCGCCAGCGCGAGGACGAACACCATCGGGAGGAACCGGCCGAGCAGCATCGCGATGCCGATCGTCGTGTTGAACCACTGGGTGTCGGCGTTCAGGCCCGCGAAGGCGGAGCCGTTGTTGTTGGCGCCGGAGGTGTAGGCGTACAGGATCTCGGAGAAGCCGTGCGCGCCGGAGTTGGTCATGGAGTCCGCCGGCGTCGGCAGGGCCATCGCCAGGGCGGTGAAGGTGAGCACCAGGGCCGGGGTGACGAGGATGTAGCAGGCCGCGTACTTGATCTGGCGGGTGCCGATCTTCTTGCCCAGGTACTCGGGGGTGCGGCCGACCATCAGACCGGCGATGAAGACCGCGATGATCGCCATGATCAGCATCCCGTAGAGGCCGGAGCCGACACCGCCGGGCGCGATCTCGCCGAGCTGCATCCCGAGCATGGTGAGGCCGCCGCCGAAGCCGGTGTACGAGGAGTGGAAGGAGTTCACGGCGCCGGTCGAGGTGAGCGTGGTCGCCACCGCGAAGATCGACGAGCCGCCGATGCCGAAGCGGGTCTCCTTGCCCTCCATCGCGCCGCCCGCGAGGTCGAAGGCGGGGCCCGGGTGGGCGAACTCGGTCCACATCATCAGGGCGGTGAAGCCGACCCAGATGGTCGCCATGGTGGCGAGGATCGCGTACCCCTGCCTGATCGAGCCGACCATGCGGCCGAAGGTGCGGGTGAGCGCGAAGGGGATGACGAGGATCAGGTAGATCTCGAAGAGGTTGGAGAGCCCGTTGGGGTTCTCGAAGGGGTGCGAGGAGTTGGCGTTGAAGTAACCGCCGCCGTTCGTGCCCAGCTCCTTGATGACCTCCTGCGAGGCCACCGCGCCGCCGTTCCACTGCTGGGTGCCGCCCATGAACTGGCCGACCTCGTGGATGCCGGCGAAGTTCTGGATCGCGCCGCACGCGACGAGCACCAGGGCGCCGACCACCGAGATCGGCAGCAGGATCCGGACGGTGCCGCGGACCAGGTCGGCCCAGAAGTTGCCGAGCTCGCCGGTACGGGACCGGGCGAAGCCGCGCACGAGGGCCACCGCCACGGCGATCCCCACCGCCGCCGAGACGAAGTTCTGCACCGCGAGGCCGCCGGTCTGCACGACGTGGCCCATGGCCTGCTCGCCGTAGTACGACTGCCAGTTGGTGTTGGCGACGAAGGACGCGGCCGTGTTGAACGCCTGGTCCGGGTCGATGGAGACGAAGCCGAGCGAGCCGGGCAGGGAGCCCTGGAGGCGCTGGAGCAGATAGAGGAAGAGGACACTCACCACGGAGAAGGCGAGCACGCCGCGCAGGTACGCGGGCCAGCGCATCTCGGTGTTCGGATCGGCTCCGATGGCCTTGTAGATCCACTTCTCGGGCTTGAGGTGCTTGTCCGAGGAGTAGACCTTCGCCATGTACTCACCCAGCGGCTTGTACGAGAGGGCGAGGGCGGCGGCCAGGGCGAGGAACTGCAGGACGCCCGCGAGAACAGGAGACATGTCGGGGCTCAGAACCTCTCCGGCTTGACGAGCGCGAGGACGAGATACCCCAGGAGGGCGACGGCGACGATGAGGCCGACGATGTTCTCGGCGTTCACAGCTTCGCCACCCCCTTGGCGATGAAGGCCACCAGCGCGAAGACCGCGATCGTGGTGACCACGAAGGCCACGTCGGCCATCGTGAGCTCCTGACAGAGAGAGCGGATTTTTCTGACGAGCCGAGCAAACCGCGTCCGGAACGGGCCACCGCCGCCCTTGACGCTCCCCTAACGCCGCCGGGCGCCCTCTTTACGCATCTTCTACGCCGCTTCCGGACACGACCCGCTCAGGACCGGCCATGAACCGGTCGGGAAGCGGTCAGGGCCCCTCTGGGCACCCGCCGGACGGGCGGCGGGCGGTGCCGGACGGGGCGGCCGGGCCCTCGTCAAAGGACCGTCAGAGAAGGAACGCCGTCCTTGCCGCCGGACCGGGCGGGGGCTTCGCTGAGGACGGGCGCCACGACCACCGAGGTCGGGCGCCCCGCTCCCGTTTCCCTCCCTTCGACCGCTCCCAGGAGGAGCCATGTCCCCGTCCCTGTCCGGCCGCACCGCCCTCGCCACCGGCGCGGGCATCGGCTCCGGCTCCTACCCCCGCATCGGCTCCGGCTCCGGCTCCGGCTCCGGCTCCGGCTCCGGCTCCGGCCAGAGCGTCTGAACGGGCCCGCGTGATCCCGCACCCCGCCCACCGGCCGCCGTCCGCCGCGCGGGCCTTCCTCACCGCCGGGCCCGGCACCGCGGCCCTCGCCGAGCACGTCCTGGCCACCGGGCACGGCCGCTGGTGGAGCGACCGCGCCGATCGGCCCCGGCTCGTGGGGGTCTCCTGCGCCGGGCACACCCTGCTGGCCGGCGACCCGACCGCCCTGCCGGCCGCCGCACTCGCCCCCTTCGCCGGACAGCACGTCGAGGCCCCCGACCGCTTCCTGCCCGCCCTCGGCGCCGCCTTCGAGCGGCTCACCCCCTGGGAGCGGATGCTCTACGTGCACCGCGTCCCGGTGACCGGGCCGCAGCTGCCGTGGGGCGTGACCGTGCGCCGCCTGACCCCCGCGGACACCCCGGCCCTCGCCGCCCTCGACCCCACCATGGCCTGGATCCACGCCGGTTGGGGCGGCCCGGGCGGGCTCGCGGGCTCCGGGCGCGGCTGGGCCGCCTTCCGCCGCGACCGGGTCCTCGCCGTGGCCTGCACCCGCTTCGCGGGCAGCGCCTACGAGGACGTGGCCTGCGTGACGGCGCCCGAGGAACGCCGGCGACGGCTCACCCTGGCCTGCGTCACGGGCCTCACCGCCGACATCGCGGCCCGCGGCCGGACCGCGAGCTGGTGCTGCTCCCGCGACAACCGGCCCAGCCGGCTCCTCGCCTGGACGGCCGGCTTCCGGCTCGCCCGCGAGTACACCCACTACGCGACCGGGCCCGTCAGCCCGGCGTCAAGGTTGCCGTACGCCGCGTAAACGGTCTGTCAGGACGGCCCGGCGGCTCCGGCCGCCGGGCCTAGCGTCCGTTCCATGAAGCCCGTGAAGCCCATGAAGCCCGCGAAACCCGCGAAGTCCTCGCGCCGGACAGGCCCTATGAGCCCCCGTCAGGACACCGTCCCCACCGGCACCCCCGACGAGCCCCCCGATCCCGCGGCCCCCGCCCGTGACACCACCTGGCCCGGTGAGGCGCGGGCCGCCGCCGGGTGTGCCGGGCTGCTCCTCGCCGCCTGCGTCGGCATCGACACCGCCGACGGCGGCATGGCGGGCTGGGGCGCGCCGCTCTGGCTCGCCCTGGCCGTCCTCCTCTTCGTCGTCCTGCTGCCCGCCCGGGTGTCCGCCGTCCCCGGGCGCCTGACCGTGCGCGGGCTGTGCGCCCGGCGGACCGTGCGCACCGACCGGCTGGTGTCGGTCCGCTGGTCGAACGGGGTCGCCCAGCGGCTCGTCCTGCGCGACCGGTACGGCAACCGGGCCGAGTTCGACCCGGCCGTCCTGGTCGCCAACCCGCCGCTCTGGCACCTCCTCGACACCGACACCAGCACCTCCCTGCGCGAGGGCACCCTGCTGTGCGGGACGACGGCCCTGGCGCAGCTCCGGCGCCGGATCGACCGGGAGACGGCCCACACGGTCTTCAAGGTCTCCGGGCTCTGAAGACCGGTTGGGCGCCGCGCCGTTCAGACCCGCAGCCGCAGCCGGCACACCACCGCGTCCGTGTCCCGGCGCACCGCGTGGGCGACGACGGCGCCCCGCCGGTTCTGCAGCAGCCGCTGCCACAGCCGCTCCGGCTCCGCCTCCGGGACCAGCACCGTCACCCGGACGTCCGGGGCGGCGGCGGTCAGCTCCCGTACGTACGCGCTGACCGGGCGGCCCAGCGAGCGCCGCTCGGAGGCCAGCCGGACCAGCGGCACGCCCGGGTTCCACAGCGCCCAGTCGCGCTCCAGCGCCTCCGTCTGCTCCCGGTCCTCGGGGTCCGCGTGGCAGACGGTGACCGCGCGGACCTCGTCGCCGAGCGACACGGCGGCGGTCAGCGCCTCGCTGGTCAGCCGGGTCAGCGAGGAGACCGGGACCAGGACCAGGGAGCGCGCCCGGTGCGGCGGCGCGGGGATCCGGCCGACGCCGAGCCGCTCGCCGATCCGGCCGTACGCCCGGTGGACGAGCTCGAACAGGCCGACGAGCACGGGCAAGGCGATCACGATCAGCCAGGCCCCGTCGTGGAACTTGGTGGCGGTCACGACGAGCGCCGAGACGCCGGTGAGCACGGCGCCGAGGCCGTTGAGGGCGGCCCGGCCCCACTGCCGGCGGGCCCGCCAGTGCAGGACCATGCCGGTCTGGGCGATCGTGAAGCCGACGAAGACGCCGATGGCGAAGAGCGGCACCAGGGTGTTGGTGTCGCCGCCGGAGAAGACCAGCAGCGCGGCGGAGACGACGGCCAGCCACACGACGCCGTGCCGGTGCACCTGCCGGTCGGCCTTCAGCCCGAAGACGTGCGGCACGTAGTCGTCCCGCGCGAGCAGCTTCAGCAGCACCGGCAGCCCGCCGAAGGAGGTGTTGGCCGAGAGGGCCAGCAGCAGCATGGTGGCGAACTGCACCACGTAGAAGGCCGCGTTGTGGCCGAAGGAGGCGTCGGCGAGCTGGGCGAGGACGGTGACGCCCTCGACCGGCTGGAGGCCGAAGCGGGAGATCAGCACCGACAGGCCGATCAGCATGACGCCGAGGAGCGCGCCCAGGGCGACCTCGGCGCGCATCGCGCGGCGGGCGGCGGGGGCGCGGAAGGACGGCACGGCGTTGGCGATGGCCTCGACGCCGGTGAGCGCGGAGCAGCCGGAGGCGAACGCCTTGAGCAGCAGCAGCGCGCCGACGGTGGTCGCGTTGTCGGCGAGGACGGAGGCGTGTCCGGCGGAGGTGGCGGTGGAGACGGGCGCGTCCCGGAAGAGGCCGACGACGACCATGGCGAGGATCGCGCCGACGAAGACCACCGTGGGGACGAGGAAGGCGCGGGCCGAGTCGACGATGCCCCGCAGGTTCACGGCGGTGACGAGGACGAGGACGCCCAGGCAGATCGCCAGCCGGTCCCCGTAGAGGCCGGGGAAGGCGGAGGTGAGCGCGGCGACTCCGGCGGTGACGGCCACGGCGACGTTGAGGACGTAGTCGAGGACGAGGGAGGCGGCGGCGACCAGGCCGGTGCGGCGGCCGAGGTGCGCGCGGGCGACGGCGTAGGAGCCGCCGCCGTCCGGGAAGGCGGCGATGACCTGCCGGTACGAGGCCACCAGCACGGCCAGCAGGCCGGCGATCGCCAGGGTCACCGGCAGGGTGAAGCCGAGCCCGTGGGCGCCGGCGGCGGCGAGGACCAGGACGATGGCCTCGGGCCCGTACGCCACGGACGCCATCGCGTCGAGCGAGAGGGCGGCGAGCCCGGTGACGGCGGTGAGCCGGTGCCGGGCCCCCGTATCGGGAGGCTCCTCGGCACCCCGCACGGCTGAGCTCTCGGTGGTCTGGACGCCCATGCGCGCGTTCCCTTTCACGTTCGGATCCCCACAGGAGTGCCCAGCGTGGGGCGCGTCCGGGCCGGAAAGGCGCGTTCCTCCCGCGCTCTTGACGCCGCTCGGGCGCCTCTTGACGTGATCCTGACGTGCGGGGCGCGGGCGGGGGGCGGGGCGCGGGCGTTACGAGACGAGGAGGACGCCGAGCCAGACGGCGCCGAGCCCGGCGGCGATGCTGCCGAGGACGTTGGCCGCCGCGTAGCCGCGGGCGCCCGACTCGTAGAGCTTCAGGGTCTCGAAGGAGAAGGTCGAGTACGTGGTGAGGGCCCCGCACAGGCCGGTGCCGAGGAGCAGGCCCCAGCGGGTGGAGGCGATCCCGGTGAGGAGGCCGAGGACGAGGGAGCCGACGACGTTGACGGTGAAGGTGCCCCAGGGGAAGACGGAGTCGTGGCGGGCCTGGACGGCGCGGTCGGTGAGGTAGCGCAGGGGCGCGCCGACGGCGGCGCCGAGCACGACGAGCAGCCAGTTCACTCGGGCGGCTCCTGGGACTCCGGGGACTCCTGTGACTTCTGGGACTCCGCCTGGTCCTGGTCCCGGGCGCCCCGCGCGTACTGCACGACCTCGCAGGCGTCGAGGAAGACGAGGCCGTCCGGGACCAGCCCCTCCAGCCGGGGCAGGAAGGCCCGGATCCGCTCCTCGGTGTCGACCATGAGGACCGCGACCGGCAGGTCCTCGCCGAGCGAGAGCAGCCGGGTGGTGTGGACGAGCGAGGAGCCGCCGAAGCCCTCGATGCCGCGGAAGACGGAGGCGCCGGCGAGACCGGCCGCGTGGGCGCGGTGGACGATCTCGGTGTACAGCGGCCGGTGGTGCCACGTGTCGCCCTCGCCGACGAGGACCGTCAGGCGCAGGGCGGGGCCGGTGAGCCGGGTCATCGCCGCCTCCTCTCGGGCGCCGCGCCGGCGACGGCCCGCGCGGCGGTGACACCCGCCCACACGGCGGCGAGCGCGGTCAGCGCGGTCAGCGCGAGGTACGAGAGGCCCCGCGCGGCGTCCCCGGCGGCGAGCAGCCGCTGGGTGTCCAGGGAGTAGGTGGAGAAGGTGGTGAAGCCGCCGCAGACGCCGGTGCCCAGGAAGGGGCGCAGCAGGGGGTGTGGCGGGGTGAGGGTCTCGGTGGCGAAGACCATGATCGCGCCGAGCAGGGCGCAGCCAGCCGCGTTCACCGTGAGGATGGTCCAGGGGAACGCGCCGACCGGGGTGGGCCAGGCCAGCGTCGCCCCGTACCGGGCGCAGGCGCCGAGTGCGCCGCCCGCGGCGACCACGCCGACGACCGGAAGCTGCGCGCGGAATCCCATGGCACCAGCGTAGGCGCTCCCCGGGGACGGCCGGGGCGCGGTCCGGTCCGCGCAGGTCATGACGGGTCCGCGCGGGTGCCGGTGGAGCGAGGCGCACAGGCACGGTCTTCGGCCTGGGGCATTAACCGGAGCCCGGCCCGTGCAGCCTCGTGAAGTGATGGTCCGGGCCCGGCCGCGCGCCGGTCAAAGGCCGTCCGGCGAGTCTGTCAGATCCCCCCGCGGGGTATGGCGGTGGTCCGGCCACCATCAGGCGGCCCAGACGGGTGCCGGGTACACCTCGTCGCGGGGGGTGTCGAAGCGCGACGGTGGAGGGGCAGCTGGAGGGAGCTGCGCAACCGTCGGTCAGGAGTGTCGTGAGTACATCCGTCGCAACCAGGTTCAGGACCGTCGCCGCGCCCCGGGACGCGGCGGAAGAGGACGTGTACGGCGAGTTGTGCGCCGCGCTCTTCTCCGCCTTCCCGCGCCGCGACCAGCGGATCAAGGCCGAGCAGTACCTGCGGGGGCTGCTGACCGCCCAGGGCCGCAAGTCCATCCGCAACATCGCCGCCCAGATCGGCGGGCCGGCCGCGGAGCAGAGCCTGCACCACTTCATCTCCAGCTCGACGTGGGACTGGCGCCCGATGCGGGCGGAGCTGGCCCGGTTCCTGCAGCAGAACAGCGCGCCCCAGGCGTGGGTGGTGCGCCCCATGCCGATACCGAAGGCCGGCGACCACTCGGTCGGTGTCGACCGCCGCTTCGACCCGGAGCGCGGTCAGGTCTTCCGCGGCCAGCAGGCTTTCGGCGTGTGGATGGCCTCGGAGGAGATCAGCGTCCCCGTCAACTGGCGGCTCTTCCTGCCGGACCCCTGGGTGAAGGACCGCACGCGGCGCGACCGCGCGGAGGTCCCCGAGGGCGCGGCGGAGGAGACCCTGGAGGAGTGCGCGGTGAACGCGGCGCTCGACACCGCCCGCTGGCCGGAGGTGACCCGCAAGCCGCTGCTGCTGGACATCCGCGGCGGTGCGGGGCGGGCGGCGCTGCACCGGCTCGCGCTGGCCGGGGTGCCCGTGGTGGCGCGGATCGGCACGAGCTGCCGGCTGACGGTGGCGGACCGCTCGCTGCCGGGCTTCGGCGCGGGCCCGCTGACGGCCCAGCAGATCCTGGAGTCCCTGAAGGGGCTGCGCCGCCCGGTGAGCTGGGTGGACTCGGCGGCCGGGGTGCGCACCTCGCGGACCTCGCTGGCCACGGCGGTACGGGTCACGCTGCCCGTGCCGGCCGGGGAGCGGCAGCGCCCGCTGCTGCTGCTCGGCGAGTGGGACGACCCGCGGCGGGCCCCGGCCCGGCTGTGGATCACCGACCTGACCGGTTCGGCGGTCGGCCCGCTGCTGCGGCTGACGAAGCTGTCGCGGCGGGTGGAGCGGGACTTCCGCGCGGTGGGCGAGGGCGCGGGCCTGCGGGACTTCGTGGGCCGCTCGTTCCGCGGCTGGCACCGGCACATCACGCTGGCCTCCGCGGCCCACGCGGCGACGGTCCTGTCCCCCGGCTGGAACACGGCGGCCCCACCGGCCTTCGGCCAGCTCCAGGGGCGCTCGGCGGGGTGAACCGGTGCGCCAGGGCGCGGGACCCGGGGCCGACGGCCCGGACCGCGCCCCGGCGCCGCCCCTTGGCCCAGGGGACCCGGCCCCGGCGCCGCCCGTTGACCCAGGGGACCCGGCGCCAGCGTCGGCCCTTGACCCAGGGACCCGGCCCCGGCCCCGGCGTCGGCCCTCGCCCCGGGCGTCCGCGTCCTCGCCGGCCCCCGTCTCAGCCCCCTTCAACCCCCGTCAGCCCCCCGGGCGTTCGCACGGCGGGGACGCGGCGCGGGCGTCGCGGAGTTCGGCGCGCTGGCGGGCCAGGACGTCGCGGGTGCGCTGGAGGCGCAGCGCCAGCTGCACCTCCAGGACGTGGCCGGGCTTCTGCCACTCCGCGCCCAGGAGTTCGCCGATCCGCTCCAGCCGCCGCGAGACCGTGTTCGGGTGCACGTGCAGCGCCTCGGCCGCGTTGGTCGGGCTGCCGCCGGAGGCGAAGTACGCCTCCAGGGTGCGGGTCAGATCGGTGAACCGCTCGGCGTCGTAGTCGAGCACGGGCCCGATCGCCGACTCGATGAAGCCGTCCACGTCGTGGTCGTCGGAGAGCAGCAGCCCGAGGAAGCCGAGGTCCTGCACGGACGCCGCCGCCCCCGAACCGCCCAGCGCGCCCATCGCGTCCAGGCAGCGCATGGCCTCCTGGTAGAGCCGGCTCACGCTGTCCGGGCTCCAGCCGGGCCCGGCGGCGCCCACCGACACGGGGTGCCCGAGCAGCGGCGAGAGCTCCCCGGAGACGGCCTTCGCGGCGGCGGAGGCGTCCACCCCGGGCAGCAGCAGCACGATCGCGCCGCCGTGCACGGTCTTCAGGCCGGACACGCGGTAGGCGTACGAGGAGGCCCAGACGACCGCGCGGCCCTGCTCGCCGCCCTCGGGGCGGGCCACCACGACGACGTGCGGCTTGCGCAGGTCGAGGCCGAGGCGGCGGGCCCGCTGGGCGATCTGCTGCGGGGAGTGCTGGGTCTCGGCGAGCAGGTCGTCGAGGAGCTCGTCGCGGACCGGGCCCTCGGCGACCGCCGTGGAGCGCTGCATCAGCAGCAGGAACGCGACGGACTGCGCGGCCAGTTCGAGCAGCCGCTCGTCCTCGCCGGTGAGCGGGGTCGCGGCGCGGACCACGAGCACGCCGAGGTCCTCGGAGCCGGCCAGCACCGGGGCGACCCAGGTCTGGTCGCCGTCCCCGTCGCCGTATCCGTACCCGTCTCCCGCCCCCGGCTCCCCCGCCGGGCCCGGCCCGCTCGCGGTGAGGACCGGGCGGCGGAGCGCGTGGGCGTCGAGCGAGGCTTTGGCGACGGCGTCCTCGTCGAGGCCGGGCAGCTCGCCCGCCCGCGCGAGGGTCCGGCCGCCCGGGTCGCGGACCAGGACGGCGCCGTCGAGCGCGTCGCCCGCGGCGGTGGCCACGTTGCCCAGGTCGCCGCCGGCGAGGATCAGGCTCATGATGCGGCTGTGCGCCTCGCCGATGTACCTCATCCGGGTGAGCCGGGTGCGGGCCCGGGAGCTGTCCCGTTCGAGCTCGGTGACCTCGGCCCTGGTCTGGTCGAGCAGCCCCGCCTTCTCGGTGGCGACGGCGGCGAGCCCGGCGAGCGCGGCGGCCAGGGCGATCTCGTCCCCGGTGTACCGGCGGGTGGCGCGGTCGGCCCCGTAGAGCACGCCGAGGGTGGTGTCGCCGGTGCGCAGCGGCACCGCGAGGACGCCCCGCAGGCCCTCGGCGCGGACCAGGTCGTCCATGTCGGCGGAGTGCGGGAAGCGGGCGTCGGCCAGGTAGTCCTCGGTCCAGGCGGGCTCGCCGAGGGTGTGGGCCAGGCCGCCGAGTCCGTCGCCTTCGAAGAGGGCGGGGCAGCCGACCGGGTCGAGCGGGGTGAGGGCGCCTTCGGCGCTGTGCGGCAGACGCCCGCCGTGCGGGCCGCGCAGGGTGACGCAGGCCAGGTCGAGGCCGAGGAGGCGCTTGGCCCGGCGGGTGACGACCCGCAGCAGGCCGTCCAGGTCGTACGGGAGGGTCAGGTCCCGGGTGGTGTCGAGGAGGGCGGCGAGGCCCTCCTCGCTCCGCTCGCGGCGGGCGAGCGTGCGGCCGACGTCGGTGGCGAGGTGAACGGCCCTTTCCAGGGCGTCCAGTTCGGCTTCGGGGCGGCCCTCGTCGCGGGCCCGTTCGAGGAGTTCGGCGAACCGGCCCGGTGGGGCCCCGCGGGCCAGCAGCTCCAGCACGGCGAGCGCGTCGGCGCCCCCGCCTCCGTCCGCGCTGTCGTAGGACATGCCTCAACTCCTCCCGCTGGCCGAAATTAATTCGGGCGTCGACGACGGTCAACGGTGAGATCGACCACTTGATTCCCCTTTGGCCCGGGGCCCGCCGCCACGGGCGCCCCGGGGGCCCGGCCGGCGCGCCTCAGACGAGGCTCCCGGCGAGCCCGGCCAGGGCCGGCTCGGACCGCGGCCGGAGCCAGAACCCGCTGGACTGCGTGGGTACGCGGGGCAGCGTCGCGTCCCGTACGGCGAGGACCGAGCGGTGCAGCCGGCGCAGCCGCGCGGAGGGCTCCCGGCCGCCGTCGCGCTGGAGTCCGGCGCAGAGCCTGCGGTACGCCTCCAGGGCGTCGTCGGCGCGCCCGGAGCGCAGCAGGGCGACCATGAACTGGCCGTGCAGCGACTCGTCGGCGGGGTGCCGGGCGGCGAGGACGGCGAGCTCGGGCACCAGCTCGACGTGCCGGCCGAGCCCGAGCTGGGCCTCGACCCACTGGTCGAGCACGCTCAGCCGCGACGCCTCCAGGCGCTCGGTCTCGGCGCGCAGCCGGGGGCCCGCGTCGACACCCGCGTACGGCTCGCCGCGCCACAGGGCGAGGGCCTCGCCGAGGCGGAGCGCCGCGCGCGGGAGGTCGCCCGCCTCCATGGCCCGGTAGCCGGCGCCGGCCGCGCGCTCGAACTGACGGACGTCGTGGGAACCGCCGCCGGTGTCGAGACGGTAGCCGCCGGACTGGGCGGCGAGGACGGTCTCGGCGGCGCGCCCCTCGGTGCCCTCTGCGCCCTCGGGGCCCTTTGCGCCCTCAGAGGCCCGCGGGACCCCGGGGAACAGCCGGCCGGGCGCGGGAGCGGCCCCGGTGAGCGCGGCGGCGATGAGCGCCCGCAGCCCGAGGATGTGCGACTGGAGCTCGGCCCGCGCGGCGCGCGGCGCGCCGGACGGCCAGATCTCCTCCATGAGGACGGCGACCGGGACGACCTGGTCGGCGCTGGCCGCGAGCAGGGCCAGCAGTTGTCGGGGCGCGGCCGCGGTCGGGGTGATCGACACCCCGTTCTCGCGTACCGACAGCCCTCCCAGGATCCGGACGTCCACTTTGCCCCCTCAGCGTCTGTGCACGGGATGACCCTCGATGATTAGAAAAGAGACCGCGATGCATGTCAATAAGAAACCGGACGGTACGGAATCGCCGTACCGTTTGGACTCCACTTTCGTCCCTTTTCGACATATCCGTCCCCATCAACGGAACGTCAACAGTCAGGGAAACGTACCTACGGATCCAGATACTGGACCCACGGGTATCTTTTGTGGATCGTTTTCAGGCAACGGTGCGGGCACCATCCGGCCAGCATCATAAAGAAACCAGCGTCGCGGTTTGATTAGACGCGCCGAAGAGGTCGTCAGGGGGCGTCGTCCGCCACTCCCAGTGCACGGGCGCCCCTGCCGGGCTCCAGATCGAGCACGGTGAGCACGGAGGGGACGACGACGCTCGGCAGCAGGTGGCGGTAGAGCGCGGACGCCCAACGCTCCATCGAGGAGCGGTGCCCCTCCAGGGCGTGGGTCATCAGGTTGAGCCCCGCGTAGGAGCCGACGACGAGCGGGGCGATCTCCTCCGGGTCGACGTGCGGGAGCAGCTCGCCGGCCTTCTTCGCCTCGGTGAGCAGCCGCAGGTTGATCTCGGTCCACTCCCGGTACGGGCCGCTCCGGTTGAGCTCGTGGCCGCCCTGGTCGAGGGTGAGCCGGACCGAGCCGCTGAGCACCCGGTCGCAGGTCAGCCGGTGCGCGAAGACCATGCCGACGTCGACGAACTCCTGCACCTTGGAGATCTGCGGCGGCGGCGCGGGCACCACCGACACCTGCGCGTCGATCACCGCGTGGGCGAGGTCTTCCTTGGAATCGAAGTGGAAGTAGAGCGCGCCCTTGGTCACTTGGGCGAGCCGGAGGATGTCGGAGAGCTTGGCCGCTTCGTAGCCCCGCTCGTCGAAAACGGCCGCCGCCGCCTCCAGGATCGCCTGACGGGTACGGATCGCCCGGTCCTGCTTCGCCATGGCAGTCACGTCCCTCTCATCGCCCGAACCGGCATCCCGGTGGTCCGAGAAAACAAACCTGGGGGTACCAATTTTCCGGCAGCTGGAACATACCCGAAGCCTTGTTCGCAGTGAACCCGACCATCTCACGTGCTGGACGAAAACGGCCCTGACCTGCACAGATGCCAAAGGTAACGGGATACACAACGTCAGGTCTCCCCGACTCCCCCGCCCTCAGGACCCCCCGAGAGGCCCCCGAGGACCCCCTGACGGGCCCTCATCGTCACGCAGGGCGACCGAAAAACAGACCTGGAGGTCGGTGGAAAGCGATTTCCGGACCCTCGTCCCGTCGCGCGCTCAGCCGCCGAGGACGGCGGCGGCGGTCAGCAGCCCGAAGGCGGCGAGGACGAGGAGCGTACGGATTCGGTGGAAGCCGTTCCAGCGCCGCTCGAAGGCCGCCCGCACCGCGCCCGCGGGCTCCCCGGCCGGTTCGGAGGCGGCGAGCGCGGTGTTGAGCGGGACGTTCCCGGCGACGGTGACCAGGTGATTGGCGACGGCGGCGACGAGCCCGGCCACCACCAGCCACGTCCCCGCGCCGGTCCGCCCGTCCACGGGCACGGCCAGGGCGGCGGCGGGGAAGGCGACGGCCCCGAGGAAGACGAGCAGGAACACCGGCCTCGGCACGTACTCGTTGATCCGCCGCATGGCCCGCACGAACTCCTCGTCGGAGAGCCGGGCCAGGGCGGGCATCACCCCGGTCTGGAAGATCAGCATGAAACCGGCGTAGAGCCCGGTGCAGACGACGGAGAGGGCGATCAACAGGGCGGCCATGCCCCCATGATGGCCGAACACACCGCCAACCACCCATGCCCGCACCGTAATTCAACCGGCGTACGGATCCCCCGCCCCGACCTCGCCGGCCCCGCCGCCCAGCGCGTCCGCCTGGCGGATCGCCCGCGCGAGTTCCTGGACGGAGGCCGAGCGGGCCCGGGCGGCCAGCGCCTCCGCGTGCCCGGCGAGTCCGCGCAGCCCCGGGGTGCCGGGCAGCGCCGTGCCGCGCAGCCGTTCGGCGAAGCAGGCGGCGAGCACGGTCACCTGGAGGCTGTCGTGCCCCGGCCCCCACAGCGGGGCGCCGAGGGCCGCGGCGTCGACCGCGCCCGCGCGCTCGCGCGGGGCCCGGGTGGCGGGGTCGAGCCGGCGGACCGTGGCGGTGGCCACCCGGACGCCCGCCCCCGGGCGCAGCCGGACCGCGTACAGCGCCGTCACGGTGTGCCCGGCCCCGATCTCGCCGCCGTCCACGCGGTCGTCCCGGAAGTCCCGGTCGGCGGCCGCCCGGTTCTCGTAGCCGACGAGCCGGAAGCTCTCCACCGTCCCCGGGTCGAAGGCGACCTGGGCCTTGGCGTCCCTGGCGCGCAGCTCGACGTGGGCCGGGAGCTGGTCGACGAAGACCTTGCGGGCCTGGGCGGAGGTGGCGACGTACGTGGTGTGCCCGTCGCCCCGGTCGGCCAGCCGCTCCATGAACGCGTCCCCGTACTCGCCGCCCACGCCGACGCCGAACAGGGTGATCCCGTACGCCCGGCGCTCCCGGTCGACGCGCTCCAGGATGCCCTCGGCGTCGGTGTCGCCGGTGTTGGCGAGGGCGTCGGAGAGCAGCACGACCCGGTTGGTGGCGCCCTCGCGGTGGCCCTCGACGGCCGTGTCGTAACCGGCCCGGATGCCCGCCTCGACGTTGGTGGAGGAGGAGGTCTCCAGACCGTCGACGAGCGCGCGGATCCGCTCGCGGGCGGCGCCGACCCGGGTCATCGGGAGCACGGTCTCCGCCGTGCCGCTGAAGGTGACGAGGGCGATCGCGTCGTCGCCCCGGAGCCGGTCCGCGAGCAGCCCGAGCGGCTCCTTGACCAGGTCGAGGCGGCCGGGCTCGGCCATGGAGCCGGAGACGTCGACGACGAACGTGAGCGCGGCGGGCGGACGTTCGCCCGAAGCGGGCCGGGTGGCGAGCCCGACCCGGAGCAGCGACCAGCCGTCGGCGCCGTCGAGGGCGACGGCGAACCCGTCGTCCGGCGGCGGCGCGTACCCCGGCCGGAAGCTGTTGACGAACTCCTCGGGCCGTACGTCCTCCGGCGCGGGCAGCCGCCCCTCGGCGAGGGAGCGGCGGGCGTAGCCGTAGGAGGCGGTGTCCACGTCGAGGGCGAAGGTGGAAAGCCCCGTGACACTGTCGGGGACGCCCCGGCCCGCGGCGGCGGGCGGCGCGCCCCCGTCGCGCGCTCCCCCGCCCGTACCGCCGGCGCATCCGCCGGCGAGCAGCACCGCACCGAGCGCGGCCACGACGCCCGCCATCGCTCGCCCATCCGAACTCCCCCTTGGCTCGCCCCACTTGCTCCGACGTCCCTCTGCGCATGTGACGCGCGAGCCGGCGGAGAGGAGCGGACGGGGGTGTTGCGGATGGATCTCAATGCGGCAACGGCGGCGGGGGCACACCGCAGTGGCAGGGACTCGCCACCTTTGTCAACAGGGGTTGTCACCGTACGCAGTCGCGTGCGTACATGGAGTGGCACACCGGACGGGCGGGGGTGGTGAGCAGTGCAAGAGACTGCGGGCTCCGTGATGCTGGCCCGCTCGGCCATGGGCCGGGCGGGGCCCGAGCTCCAGCGCCCTCCCGCGCGCCCGGTCCGGGGCACCCGGCGGGTCAGCGCGGCCCTCGCGGGACTGGCCGCCTCGGCCCGGCACGAGCTGCTGACCTTCGACGACCCGGCCGCCTCGGCGTCGCGCGCGATCCCCGAGCCGTTCCTGGAGCTGGCGGGGGCGTGCATGCGAGCGGCGGCGGAGCGGGCCGGCGAGGTCCGCCGGATCGTCCCCCGGCACGCCCTCCCCCAGCTCGTGGGCGCCCTCACGGTCCCGGGCCGGGCGCGGGTCACGGACGCGATCCCGTTCAAGATGATCGTCGTCGACCGCACGGTCGCGGCCGTCCCCCTGGACCTGGAGCTCCACTACAACGGGCTGCTGCTGATCCGCGACCCGGTCGTGGTCGCCGCCCTGGTCCGGGCCCACCACCTCTTCTGGGACACCGGCCAGGAGCTGGTCGGCCTGGCCGCCCCGACCCGCGACCTCCCGCCCCAGCTCCGCCCCGTCCTCGAAGCCCTCCTCTCGGGCCTCACCGACGAGGCCGCCGCCACCCGCCTCGGCATGTCCCCCCGCACGTACAGCCGCCGCGTCGGCGAACTGATGGCAGCGCTAGGCACGACGAGCCGCTTCCGCGCGGGGGCGGAAGCGGCTCGTCGGGGATGGGTGTGAGAGTGACTCAGGCGCCTGCGTCCAGGACTCCAGTGACCGTCAGGTCAGCTCAACTACCACTTCGACACAGATTCCGATGATCGCCATAACAGCGGCCATCGCCCCTACCAGTCGAAGTATCCATGGAGTCCCCCATCCAACCTTCCCTCCCATCACTACCGAAACGATGCGGAAGAACCTGTCGGCAGCGCTTTGGAAGTTCAGCGCGAGACAGACGCCGACAACACCGAACAGTATGTAGAAGGCAACAGCGTAAACGCTGATACCGCTGGAAGAATTGCCTGCAACTGCGTGAGCGAGCACATACCCTCCCGGAGCCGTCATCGCAATCGCTTTCGAAAAATAACGCTTCGACGACTCAATCTCGTAGCCAGATTCTTCACTGTCAGTAGGTGAAGAGGTGCCCTACCTGAGTGTCATAGGACTTGTGCCAGCCCGCCTCGAGCCCCACCCCCAGGCCGACGCCGACACTCGTCGCGCCTGTCGACTCGCCGCGGTCATTATATGTATCGATGTCCCTCTCGTGAGAGACACTAACCGCTGGCCCATAACCCCCGGTGATGCTACCACCCTCAGCATTGCCACGCAGTTGCTCAAAGTCCGTCGCATTGCTTCCGAACAGGCTGAACGTTGCATTTCCTCCGAAGGAGAGCGCCTCAAGTCCCTTAGAGAGAGACAGACCCACGTCGGTCTTTCCATCCGGACGCGCAGTCGTCACGAAGCATCCGCTGGCAAATCCGCCAACAACAAATCCGACAGACACGTTGATGCACATACCACTGGTGTCTGGATTGATATATGGATCGATCATCTTGGCCTTGAAGAGATCAAGGAGGCCCCGCTCCCTGTCAAGCTGTGCCTGAGCAGCCTTCCTCCGCTCGAAAGCACGCTCGTCCGCGGCCTTCCGCTGGGCTTCGACCTTCTTCTGGTCGTAGTGGTAGACCCGATAGTTCGCCGGATTCGCACGATAGTTCTTGTACTTCTCCTTCGACGCCTTGTCCTTCTTCGGCTTGATGTCGAAGTCGCCCTTGCCGTAGTCGTAGTGGATCGACATACCGCGGTCGTCCGCCCAGCGTTCGTCGTTGTACGACGCGCCGCCGGCCGGGCCGTCGGGGCGGAGGCCCGTCGGGTCGGACTTGGTGATCGGGGAGTTGTGGGCGTAGCTGTAGGCGTTCATCTGGGCCGGGTCCTGGGGGTCCATGATCGGGTCGACCGAGATGAACTTGCCCAGTGTGGCGTCGTATTCGCGGGCGCCGACGGTCGTCAGGCCCGTCTGCGGGTTCATCGTGCCGCCGACGAAGCCCTTCTCGCCCGGCCAGGTCGCGACCGCCGGGCCGCGGCTGTTGCCGTAGGGGTCCTGGCGGCGGCGGGTGAACGCGCCCGTGACGGCGGCGATGGCCACGAGGCCGGTGCCCTGCTGGTCGGCACCCAGGAAGTTCAGCACACCGCTGTCCTGGCGCACGGCCACGGACTGGCCCGCGAAGCTGTAGTAGCGGGTCGCCTCGACGGAGGCACGGCCCGCCGCCAACTTCAGTTCCATACCCGGAAGATAGACGGTGCTGCCCCCGGCGTCCGTCCGAACGACGCGATTGCCCTCGGCGTCGTACACGTTCGAGGCGACCTTGCCGTCAGCCTCCGTGGTCGTCGCCAGCTTGCCCTCGGAGTTCCACTCCAGCTTCTGGGTGTCCGTGCCGAAGGTCCGGCTGTCGGTGTTGCCGCTCGCGTCGTAGTGGTACGTCGACGTGCGGTTTCCGGCCGCCGAGGTCTCGTCGACCTTGGTGACCGCGTGCGCACCGGCGCCGTTCTCGCCGTAGGTGAAGGTCCGGGTGACGTCCTTCGACGCGTCCAGACCCACGTCGTGGGTGACGTCCTGCGTCCGGTTGCCGATGGAGTCCGTGGTGTAGGACTTCCAGTACGCGGCCGGGCCGCCCAGCGGGCTGGTGCCGGGAGCCGCGGCGCAGGCCGCCGGCGACTTGCCGTCCTGCGTGCTGTCGACGGTGCCGGAGCCGGCCGCCGCCTCGGGGGTGGCCGCCGGGGTCCACGCCTCGGAGAGGCGCTTGCCGGTGTCGTAGGCGAAGCACTGCACGTCCGGGGTCGCGTCCGCCGTGTCGGCGATGGACAGGACGTTCCCGGACTGGTCGTAGGAGTACGACGACTTCCTCGCCGAACCGGTGATGCCCTCGACGTCCACGGTCGAGGTGAGCAGCCGGTCGGTGCCCTTCTCGTAGTCGAAGGACTGCTGCACCTGGCGTCCGCTGCCCGCGGCCATGATCAGGCCCCGGAGCTGGCCGGTGTTGCTGTACAGGGTGTCCTTGACGTAGGTCGACACCGAGCCCTTCATGGTGTCGGGGCGCTGCACGTCGTCGTAGGTGTAGGAGAAGGTCTCGACGGGCAGCTTGCCCGCCGCCGGCATGCCGGTGCTCTCGATGGTGCCGTCGAGCGCGTAACCCGTGGTGAACGTGTACGAGCCCTGGAGCTTGGCGTCCACGCCCGCGGAGACGTAGTAGTCGGTGCGCTGCGGGCGGTAGAGCGCGTCACGGCTCAGGATGTTGCTGGAGAAGGTCTCGACGCCGCCGACGTACCGGATGGACGCCCACGGGTAGCCGCGGAAGCCGGACCGGTCGTACAGGGTCTCGGTCAGCTTCGTGCCGGTGACGGCCTCGCCGTCCCACGTCGCGGTCGCGCGGCCGAGGGCGTCGTAGCTGGTGGAGATCTTCTTCTTACGGGCGTCGATCGTCCACTTGGGCCGGTCGAGCTCGTCGTACTCGGTCGTCGTCACGCCCGCGTCGGGGTCCGACGCCGAGGTCTTGCGGCCCAGCTGGTCGTACCCGTAGCTCCACACGTTGTTCTTGGAGTCGGTGACCGTCTCCAGCTGGCCGCGCTTGTTGTACGTGTACTTGATGCTGTCGTACTGCGTCCCGGGGCCGGCCGGCTCCGGGCTGTCGGTGCGGTAGTGGCGGGTCTCGGTGATCCGGCCCTCGGCGTCGGAGATCGTCGTGGTGGGGACTCCGCCGGTCGGCGGGTCGACGTGGACCCGGCTGCCGTCGTACACCGTGCTGGTGCGCCACTGCTCGACGCCCGCGATGAGCGAGATCTCCTCGGTGGTCCGGCCGAGGCCGTCGTACTCGTAGGCGGTCTGCGCGCCGACCTGGCCGTTCAGGACGGTCAGGAGCTCGTCGGAGGGGGCGCCGGCCGCGTTGTAGGTGGCGTTGGTCTTCTTCTGCTTGCCGGTGCCGTCGTAGAAGACGTCGCTGACGAGCCGCGTGCCGCCGGATCCCGGGGCCTGGGTCTGCCGCAGGCGCAGCAGGCTGTCGTAGAGCTGGTAGGAGGCCGCGTACGATCCGTCGTTCTTGATCGTCTCGGTCTTCACCACGGACGGCTTGTCGCGGCGGATGTCGTAGGAGTACCTGGTGTTCGGCGTGGAGGTCTTGGCGCGGTTGGGGAGCCACACCGAGGTGAGCCGCCCGAGCGCGTCGTACGCCAGGTCGGTGCGCTTGCTGTTGGCGTCGAGGGAGCCGGTCGCCACGCCCCAGGCCGGGGAGTAGTCGGTGGTGGTGACGTGGGTCAGCGCGTTGGTGACCTTGGTCTTGGACAGCAGACCGTTGACGTCCGTGTACTCGGTCTTCGTCTCGTTCTTGAGGGCGTCGGTCACCGACGTCGGACGGCCGTACGTGTCGTAGGCGGTGGTCGTCGTCGGGTCGTAGTCGGGGGTCTTCCCGACGTAGCCCACGAGCCGCTCGTTCAGGGTGATGTCACCGGCGGCGTTGTAGGTCGCCTTGGTGTCGGTGAGCACCTGGGAGGGGCGGTCCGCCGTGGCCGCGGCGGCGCACAGGACGGTGACCGTCTCCTTGCGGGAGACCTGGTCGTAGACGTTCTTGGCCGCCACGTCGGCGTACTCGACGGTCGTGCACTTGTCGTCGTCGGACGTGGACATGTCGCCGTAGTCGTCCGTGCTCTTCAGCCGGGTGCCCGGGACGGTGTCGTCGTAGTTCGAGACCGACTTGGTGGCGACCCAGGTGTTGTCGTGCTGGACGTTGTACTCGCGCTTGGCCTTCGGCCGGACCACGGTGGCCTTGGTGGTGCCCCAGGTCCGCTTCTGCGTCGCGGTCTCCACCATCGACGGCTCGGTGACGGTCTTGGAGACGACCTTGCCGCCGACGGCCCTGTCGTACGCCTGCTTCTCGATCTCGAAGCCGGTGAACTCCTTGGAGCCGGTGTACTCGACGCCCGTGGAGTCCTTCACCTTCTCCGTGCGGGTGGCCGTGCCGGTGCCGGGCAGCTTGTCGCCGTCGAGGCCCTGCAGGTACGTGTAGTCGACGCGGGAGGTGCGGGACTGGCCGTTGCCGCCGGTGACGCTGACCTTCCCGTAGCCCTGCCACTGGCTCCAGGTCAGGTACTTCGGGTCGTTGATGCCGTTGGGCTCGCCGTAGCGCCAGCCCGCGTCGCCCTGGTAGTCGTAGCGGGTGACGAGGTCTTCGCTCTTGCCCGTGCGGTCGGTGTCGGCGATCTCCTCGACGACGTACTTGTGGAACCAGTCCGTCTTCGGGTTCTCCTCACCCGGCGGGGTCCAGACGACCGGGTAGCACCGCTTGGTCGAGGAGCCGGGCTGCGGGAGGCCGGCCGGCGTGCACTCGCGCGGGGCGTACGTGATGTCGAGCTGCGCGCCGGTCTCGCTCGTCACCGTGGTGAGGCGGAAGCGGTAGAACGGGTCGGTGTTGTCGGTGTCGCTGTCGACCCGGTTCATGAGGGGCACGCCGCCGAAATCGACGGTCTGCTTCGGGGTGGTGCCCCCGTAGCGGCCCTCGTGGTCGATCTTGGAGAGCCACAGGGACTTCGTGGCGTCACCGTTGTCGGTGAACAGGTGCGTGAGGGTCCACGCGTCCACGTCGTCGTACTCGCCGGCGGTCGCGCTCTTGCTCACCTGGGTGGTGACGCCGACGAGCCGCTTGGTGGTCCAGAAGGTCTGGGAGCTCTGGCTCAGCGTGCACTTGGTGTTGGCCGCGCAGTTGCGGTCGACGGGAGTGTCCGGCCACCTGGCCGAGTTGGCCATGGTGAACTTCGCCGGGGCGCAGTCGAAGGAGGCGTCGGCGATGCAGCGCTCGGCGGTCGTGAACACCACGCGCGCCGGGGCCTTGGAGGTGTAGACGGCGTTGTCGCGCTGGCCGTAGTCGATGCGCTTGACGTAGCCGGCGCGGTGGTACGCGGTGCCGTTGACGTCCGTCTTGGCGTTCAGCGCGTAGTAGTTGGTCTCGGGCGTGTAGTAGTACGCCCGGACGTCGCCGTGCCGGTCCTTGACGTAGTCGAGGTTCCAGCGCCATGCCTGCTTGCAGTAGGCGCTGGCGAACGTCGCGTTGTAGCAGGGCTCGCCGGCGTCGTCACCGAAGACGGGAGCGGTCCAGGTGGAGCCGGTCTCCTCCTTGCCCGCGGTCCAGCCCGGCAGCCGGTTGAGGCCGAAGTAGTACTCCGTGCCGTCCGTGGTGGTGATCTTCCAGTGCTCGCCGTCGTTGTCGCCGTTGCCGGTGACGTACGCGGCGTTGGTGAGCTGTTCGATCTTGGCGCCGTTGTCCGAGGCGAAGCGCCACTTGCCGTCCGCGTCGCCCTTGACGAGCGTGGAGGACTGCCCGTTGAGCATCACGGTGGCGTTGTCGAACGCCCAGCACTGCTCGGTCGAGCCGGTGTGGCCGTCCTCCGAGCAGGGCTTGTAGGAGCGCTCGATGTAGTCCGGCTCGTAGCTGAAGCCCTCGCCGATCCAGGAGCCCTGGTTGTTGGTGGCGCCGGTGCGGCCGTCGGCGGACTGGGACGAGTAGCCCAGCGCGATCTGGGGCGCGATGTCACCGGGGGTCGGCACCGTCCGCAGGGGGTAGTTCCAGGAGAAGCCGCCCGAGGAGTTGGACACCGACCAGCTCGCGGAGGGGGCGAGCGAGGTGGCGTTGTAGTTGCCCTTCGCCGAGGAGGCCGAGGGCGTCAGCGCGTAGACGACCGCCGGGGCCTTCGCCGCGGTCGCGGTGACGTCGGAGCCGACCGTGCGCGCCGACGGGTCGTTGACGGACGCGAGGGCCTTGGGAACGGCCGTGCAGTCCTTGCTGCCGGGCGCCTTCGTGACGGCGCAGCCCGGCAGCTCGACCAGGGTGAGGCGCTCGCCGTAGGCACCGCCCGCACCGTCGGCGAACGCCGAGTAGTCCAGCGACACGTGCACCGGGGACGCCGTGGTGCCTGTGTCGGCGCGCTCGACGGTGAAGAGCGCGGCACCGCCCCAGCGGGCCGCCTGCTCGCGTCCGACCGAGCTGATCTTCACCTTGGCCGGACCGGCTGCGGCCGTACGGCTCTTCGCGTGGGCCGGTGCGACGGTGACGGGCAGGCCGCCGACCCGGGTCTTCGCGGCGGCCGGGGCGCCGGCCGCCTTGGCCGTGCGCGCGGCGGGGGCCGCGGCGGCGGGCAGGGCGACCTCGGCGCTGCCGGCGGCCGGCCAGGTCACCTTGCCCAGGCTGCGGACGGCTGCCTTGGCGGCGGCGTCCGCGGGCCGGGGCTTGGCCTTGCCCGCGTCCTTGCCGGTGACGGGGTCGGGGTTCTTCGAGAACCCGGGGAGGCCGGGAGGCGGGGGTTCGAGCGGGGTCACCGCTTGGGCGTTGCCTCCGGATACGGCCAGGGTCAGCACGATGGCCGCTCCGGCCAGCACGCTCCGGGGCATGCGCGCGTGCAGCAGTCTGCCGCGTTTGGGCATGACGGAACTCCGATGCAGAGTCGATGGGAGGAAGGGATGTCACACGGACCCGCCGTGTGGCGGGTCCCAAGAGCCGGGCGGCCCGTACGTGCGTACGGGCCGCCCGGTCGGTCGGATGGGGCTAGATGCCCGGATCGCCCATGAGGGCGCTCGCCTGCCTGACGACATCGGGGCTGAGCGCGCCGTCGTACACCCGGACTTCGTCCACGGCACCGGAGAGGTACTGCCCCGCCTTGGCCGAGCGGCCCACCTGGAGGCCGCCGGTGGAGGCCCAGGTGCCCGCTTCCTGGACGGGCACGGACACCGGGTTTCCGGCGTCCACGTACAGGCGGAGCTCGCGGACCACGGCGTCGTAGACGAGCGTGAGGTGGTTGCCGCCCCCTTCCGTCTGCGGGGGTGTGTCGCTTTCGACGGCCTCGGTCTTCTTCGCGCCCGCCAGATCGGAGTCGGTCAGGACGACCTTCCAGAGCCTGCTCGCGCCGTCATAGAGGAGGGCGAGCCGGTCGGTGTTCTGACCCGGGAGGGAGAGGACGGTCTGGGACGTGGCCGACTCGACGTTCGTCAGCTGGACCCGCGCGGCCACGGTGAAGCTCTTGTCACCGCCCACGACGGGGGCGGCGGTGGCCGCCCAGTCGCCGGTGCCGTCGAGCGTCATGAATCCGTTGTCGGCCAGAGCGGGGTCGTTCCGTCCGGTCCTCAGGAAGACCTTCGCGTCACCGTTGAGGGTCAGCGGGCCGCCCTTGCCGTCGACCGTGCTCACGGCACCGCCGACCGGCGCGGCCTCGAACTGCCAGTACGCCTTGCGCACCGGACCGACGGTCTGGAACTGGGCGATCTCGGCCGTGGTCACGGGCCGGTTGTAGACCCGGACCTCGGACATGTCGCCGTTGAAGTACTCCTGGTACACGGTCTTGTGGAGCGCCCGGCCGATCTGGAAGGCGCCCGTCGCCGCCCAGGAGGTGGTGCGCGCGGCCGTGGCCGTGCCCGTGGGCGTGGCCGGGTCGCCGTCGTCGACGTAGAGCCGCAGCTGCGGACCGCCCGCGGCCTTGGCGTCGATTACGCCGGTCAGGTGGACCCACGTGCCGACCGCGTTGGCGCCCACGGGGACGCGAGCGGCGTAGCTGGTGGTCTTCTCACCGTCCGCGTCCGGGGTGGCGAAGGTCCAGGACTGGCTCGCGGCCTCGTAGCCGAGCTGGAAACCGGCCTCGTCCGTTCCGTCCTGGCTCACGACGGTCATGTCGGCGGTCAGGTCCGCGGGCTTCACCCACGCGCTGACCGAGAGGCTGGCCCGCGTGTCGACGATCGCCTTGGCGGAGGCGTCGGGCTCCCCGTCGGGAAGGGAGATGTACGCCTGGTCCGTCCCGTCGAAGCGGGCGACCGGGTTCGCCAGTCCACCGCGTCCCTCGTTGCCGAAGGTCACGCCGGTGCGGGCCACCATGGTCGAGTCGCCGACCCCGTTGACGTCCGTGCTGCCGGACGGCTCGGCGAGGTCCCACTGCGCGACCCGGCCGGTCGCGATCAGGAAGGAGTAGTTCGCCTTGGCACTGAAGTGTCCGGCGGCGTCGTACGCCTCGACCGAGACGTAGTAGCGACCAGACCGGGTGGGGGTCCACTTGACCTGCGCCGTCTTGCCTCCGGTCGTGGGGACCAGCGGGTAGGTCACGCCGTCGATGGCGTAGCGGTAGCCGACCACGTCGGTGTCCGAGGCAGTGAAGCTGAACGTGTCCTCGATGCCGATGCCGTCGTGCCAGTCGGCCGAGTCCTCGTAACGGCCGGCCGTCACGACGGGCTTCGCGGGAACGGTGGAGTCGCGCCGTACGTAGCAGCGCCCCGCGCCGTTCGCCGAGCTCCACGGCCCGTCCGCGTCGCCGTCGTTGGCGCGGGCCTGCCACGAGATCGTCGTGTTCTCGGGGATGCCCGGCATCCAGGTGCCGGTGAGCGGGACCATGCCGTCGGCGCCGTACACGAACGTGAGGTCCGCGACGTTGTTGGTGTGCTCGTTGTTCAGGTAGAACGTGTGGTTGCTCTCGCGCCAGACACCGATGGTGTCCGACTTGTTGCGGTTCCAGTCGCCGACGACGGGCTGGTCGCCGGGGCTGCCGTAGCGGATCTCATAGGTGTTGGCGCCCGGGCTGTTGAAGTCGCGCATGTAGAACATGACGTTCGTCGGGTAGTACATGCCGATGGTGTCGACGCCGTCGCCGTTCCAGTCGCCCACGAGCGGGACCATGCCGCCGGCGCCGTACACGAACGAGATGTCCGCGACGTTGTTGGTGTGCTCGTTGTTCAGGTAGAAGATGTGGCTGCTCGGACGCCACACACCGATGGTGTCGCGGCCGTCGCCGTTCCAGTCGCCCACGACCGGGATGTCGCCGGTGCTTCCGTAGGTGATCCGGATCGGGTTCGTGAACGACTTGTCGTTCCACAGCTCGAACGTGCGCGTCACCGCGTCGTAGGTGCCCAGGGTGTCGATGCCGTCAGCGTTCCAGTCGCCGACGAGGACCTTCCGTCCCTTGGCGTCGAACGGGATGTCGGCCGTGTTGGGGCCCGCGTCCGGGGTGGTGCGCTGGTAGACCCTCGGCGACGGGGTCGCCTTCGGGTAGTACATCCCGACGCCGGTGGTCGCCGTCGGGGAGGTCACCCGGTGGCTGAAGAGCGTGCCGGGGTTGGGGGACTTGGGCCCGGTGGTGAACAGGTAGCTCTGTTCCACGTTCTGGTCGTCCCGGTAGAAGACCTGGTACTGCATCCTCACCGGGTCGTTGGAGGCCGCCGTGTGGTCGGGGTCGCTGGCCTCGCCGCGCAGCATCGGCAGTTCGTCCACGAGGGGCGCCTTGGCCGGGTCGGTGACGCACTGGCCGCCGGGGTCCGAGCTCATGCGGGAGTTCGCGACCTGCAGGGGCGGCGTGTTGTACGTGACGGACAGGTAGGCGTTGCCGCAGATGCGCTTCCAGCCCGCGTACGCCGCCTCGTCCTTGGCCTTGAGACCGAGGGACATGGTGTTCCAGCCGCCGCTCGCGGCGGCCTTCGTGTCCGTCAGGAGGTCACCGTTGCTGAAGTGCAGGTTGGCCTGGCCCTTGCAGCTGGTCGGCGTGATCGCCCGGTTCACCGTCAGGAGGTAGTTGGACCAGCTTCCCGAGGTGTTGGACCAGTTGCTGCCCGACGTGACGGTGTAGTCCTTGCCGCCGAGCCGGTACAGGTCGATCGGCTCGGCCTTGTTGTCGTTCCAGTAGTTCTTCACGAGCCGCGCGGAGAACGTGCTGCTCAGGATGGTCTTGCCCTTGTAGAAGCCCATCGGGAAGCTGAAGAGCGTACGCCGGACGCCGATGCCGGAGCAGGAGTCCGGGGTCTGGTCGGAGGGGCACCGGCCCACACCCGCGTCGTTCGCGAACTTCCAGTCCTGCTCCCCCGTCATGCCCGACATGACCGAGGTCCAGGCACTCGTGTTCTGGGTGCGCGGCGTCGGGTCGATGACCACCGGGTACGTGGTGTCCTGGCCGCGCAGCAGCTTCAGATCGGGCTTGAGGCGCAGCTTGCCCTTGGCCACGTCGATGCCGACGGGTGCCTTGCGCCCGCCGTCGGCCGCGTCGAGCGCCGGCTTCGCGACCGTGGAGGTCCTGGCGGAGCGGGCGGCGGGGGCGGTGGTCGCGGCGGACGAATCCCACATGGAGGCGCCGCCCGCCTCGAAGACGGTGCCGCCGACGGCGGAGTCGACCATCTTGAGTGCGCCGTCGGGCGTCTCGGTGGCGGTCAGCCCCTTGGTGGACAGGCCGAGTTCGATCGACTCCAGCCGCGGATCGGCCGCCGCTTCGGCCGTCTTGACGACGAAGTAGTGCGAGAAGCCCTCGACACCCGCACGGACCGCCAGGTCGACGCCGGGCAGGACCTCGGCGTAGCGGGCGGTGCTGCCTTCGACCGTGGGCTTCGGCAGCGTGCCACCGGGCCAGGTCAGGGCGTACTCGCGGCCGACCCGGCTCATCCGGGCGAACGGACCCGTGCCGCCGTCGGAGAACTCCAGGTCCACGGTGGCCGCCTTGGGGGCCCAGGTCCCGTCGCTCTCCTTGACGAGCGTGTCGTCCACCGGCACCCAGTCCGTGCCCTGTCGGGTCCGCACGGGCTCCGTGTACTCGCGGGCCGTGAAGGACCCGTCCTCGTTGGCGAACACATCGCGGCGCTCGCCCCGGAGGTTGGCCGCCTCGACGGGCCGGCCGCTCTCCTTGGCGGCGGCCTTCGCCATGTCCTCGCTGGGCGCTTCGCCCGTTTTCGCGGCCGTGGCGACCGCGCTTTCGGCGGGCACGGTCCCCGTGCCCTGGGCGGCGGCCGGCAGCACGGCCGTACCTCCCGCCAGCATGGCCGTCAGTGTCGTGACGACGGCCCCGTAGGTCGCTTTCGAGCGACGTCTAGCCCACCCCATAGGCCCCCCAGCCCTTCACATGTACGCAAAGTTTGCGTAACCAGGTGCGGAAGGCTAGTTCGGGAACACGTGTTCGACATCTCAATTTCCCCTGCCATAACCGGGAGGAAGCGGCCAATCAGGGCACTCTTGAGTGTGACTCACCCCATAGCGACACGCCGAACGGAACCTTGACGCCTCGAAAGGCGTCCGGGCATTGGCCGAATATGCGACTCCGGATGGCGAAAAAAGCGCCTCCCCGTCACACCGAAGACACTCCCGTCTTCTTCGACCTGACAGACTCCGAGAAGATTCGAGTGCCGCTCGAATATGTCAGGTCGCTCACGACACGATGTCCTTCCGTGCGAAGCCCCGGAAGGCCAGGGCGAAGAGGATCAGGGCGTACGTCAGGGAGATCGCCGTGCCCTTGGCCATGCCGGACCACTCCAGTTGCGGCTGGAGCGCGTCCGCCCAGGCGAACTGCCAGTGGGCCGGGAGGAAGGCGCGCCAGTCGCCCAGGGCGGTGACCGCGTCCAGGACGTTGCCGATGATGGTCAGGCCGACCGCGCCGCCGACCGCGCCCAGCGGGGCGTCGGTGCGGGTGGAGAGCCAGAAGGCGAGGGCCGCCGTCACCAGTTGGGAGACGTAGACGAAGGCCGTCGCCAGGGCGAGGCGGACGAGGGCGTCGCCCGCCGGGAGGGCGCCGCCGGTCGGGAGCTTCAGCGGGCCCCAGCCGTACGCCACCGTGCCCGCCGCCAGCGCCACCAGCGGGAGCAGGGCCATGGCCGCCGCGCTGAAGGCCAGGGCGACCGCCAGCTTCGACCACAGCAGGCGGGCGCGCGGGACGGGCGCCGCCAGCAGGTAGCGCAGGGAGGACCAGCCGGCCTCCGAGGCGACCGTGTCGCCGCAGAACAGGGCGACCGGGATGACCAGCAGGAAGCCCGCCGAGACGAACAGGCAGGTCGCCGCGAAGTTGGCGCCCGAGGCCGTCGCCGTGTCCATCAGGGTGATCCGGTTGTTCTCCGAGCCGTCCGGCCCGCCGCCGATCGCGAACGCGACGATCAGGACGAAGGGCAGGGCGGCCAGGATCAGGCCCATCACCAGCGTGCGGCGGCGCTTGAGCTGCCGCAGCGCCTCCACGCGGAACGGCAGGGTGCGGCCCGGCGCGTAGCCGGGGGCGGCGGCCGGGGCCGGGGCTGCGGCGGTCATGCGGTCTCTCCGATCAGGGTCAGGAACGCGTCCTCCAGGCGCCGGTGCGGCCCCACGCCCGTCACCGGCACCTCCAGGCGGACGAGCTCGGCGATCAGCGCGGTGGGCGTGGCGTACGGCGAGCCGGCCAGGCGCACAAGCAGGCCGGCCCCGGTCCGTACCGCGCCCAGCTTCTCCACCACCTCGTCCGGGACGGGTCCGCCCAGGGTGACGAGGAGGGTGTCGTCGGCGCCGGTGATCTCCTCGACCGGGCCCGCCTGCACCAAGGCGCCCCGGTCCATCACCACGAGGTGGGTGCAGGACTGCTCGACCTCGGCGAGCAGATGGCTGGAGACGATCACGGTCCGGCCGCCGGCCGCGTACCGGATCATCACCTCCCGCATCTCGCGGATCTGCGGCGGGTCGAGGCCGTTCGTCGGCTCGTCCAGGATCAGCAGGTCGGGCAGGCCGAGCATGGCCTGCGCGATGGCGAGCCGCTGCCGCATCCCCTGCGAGTAGGTGCGCACGGCCCGTTCGAGGGCGCCGCCCAGGTTGGCGATCCGCAGCGCCTCGTCGAGGTGCGCGTCCTCGGCGGGGCGGCCGGTGGAGCGCCAGTACAGCTCCAGGTTCTCGCGGCCCGACAGGTGCGGCAGGAAGCCCGCGCCCTCCACGAACGCGCCGACCCGCGAGAGCACCGGCGCGCCCGGCCGGATCGCCTGGCCGAAGACCCGGATCTCGCCCTCGTCCGGGGCGATCAGCCCCATCAGCATCCGCAGGGTCGTCGTCTTGCCCGCGCCGTTGGGGCCCAGCAGGCCCAGGACCTGGCCCTGTTCGACGCGGAAGGACAGCTCGCGGACGCTGTACCGGTCGCCGCCCTTGTACTTCTTGGACAGGCCGGTGATCTGGAGCGGGACCTCCGCGAGCGCCGGGTCGGACGCGGGCGGCGCGGTCCTGCGGCGGGCCGTCAGGAGCAGCGCGGCGGCGATGACGGCGCCCGCGAGCGGCAGCCCCCACACCCACCAGGGCAGCCCCGCCGCCTGTGTCGTCACACCGGGCGCGGTCGGCACGGTCAGCGCGCCCTCCACGCCGACGGTGTACGTGGCGGGGGCGGCCGGGGAGGCGTAGCCGAGGTCCGTCGCGGCGAGCACCAGGCGCAGCCGGTGGCCGGCCGCGACCTCGTGGTCGACGGCGGGCAGGGTCAGCTCCACGGTGCGCCCGCGCCCGGCGTCGGTGACCCGGACCGGGGTGACGAGCTGCGCGGGCAGCACCTGCTGCCGCCCGTCCGGCCCCACGTCGTACACCTTGGCGAAGAGGACCGCCGAGCCGTCGGGAGCGGTGGACGTCACGCGGACCTTGACGGTCGGCGAGCCGGTGATCCGCAGCGGGGCCGTCCGCGGCGGGGCGTCGAAGGCGGCGAACTGGCCGGGGAAGTCGACCGACAGGCCCACGCCGAGCGAGGAGAGCTGGGAGAGTCCGCCGCCGAGCCCGGGGACGGCGGAGACGGCGGGCGGATTGGCCCCGGCCGGGTTGGCGAAGGTGCGGGCCGGGCCCGTGAGCGGCACCCGGACCGGGCCCGCGGCGAGCCCCGGGTACGCGTCGGCCGTCGCGCCGCGCAGGGTGGCGCGCCCGTCGGTGGAGTCGACGCCGCCGGTGCGGCTCACCCGGAAGGCGGGGCCGGTCGGGGCGGTGGCGTCGCGCTTGAGGTACCGGTCGAACCAGGCCGAGATCCGGCCCTCGACCCGGGCGGTCTCCCGGTCGCCGCCGTCGTGCCCGCCGGCCGTCCAGTCCACGGCGACCGGGGCGCCGTTGGCGGCGATGGTGCGGGCCATCGTGTCGGACTGGCCGAGGGTGAAGAGGGAGTCCGACTGGCCCTGGACGATCAGCGCGGGCACCTTGATGCGGGCGCCGACGGCGGACGGGCTGCGCGCCTCCAGGAGGCGGCGGGCCTCGGCGTCGGGCTTCCCGGCGACGGCGACGCGCTCGTACAGGGCGCACACCTCAGGGCTGAAGCGCCCGCAGCCGGCGGGGCCGGCGGTCCGGCCGGCGGAGGCGGCACCCGAAGCGACCCCGGCACCCGTGGGCGCGCCCGAGCCCGCCGAGAAGAAGATCCCGGCCCACAGCTTCTTGAACACGTCGTTCGGGAAGAGGGCGTCGGCCAGGTTCCAGTAGGTGATCTGCGGCGCGACGGCGTCGACGCGCGGGTCGTGCCCGGCGGCGAGCAGCGCGACCGCGCCGCCGTAGGAGGCGCCGGTGATGCCGACGCGCGGGTCGCCGGGCTTGTCGAGCAGGACCTCGGGCCGTCCGGCGAGCCAGTCGACGAGCCCGCTGACGTCCTTCACCTCGCGCTCCGGGTCGTTGAGGCCGATCTGCCCGGTGGAGGCGCCGAAGCCGCGGGCGGACCAGGTCAGCACCGCGTAGCCGTCCCGGGCCAGCCCCTCCGCCTGGGCGCGGACGTCGTCCTTGGAACCGCCGAAGCCGTGCCCGAGCAGGACGGCGGGGCGTCTGCCGGAGCCGCCGGCGGTGAAGTACGAGGTGTCGATCCGCACCCCGTCGAGGGCGAGCGTCCGGTCCGCGCGGTGCACGGGCGGCGGGTCGTCGGAGGCGACGGCGGTCCAGGTGCCGGCGCCGCCCACGAGCACGGCGAGGACGGCGGCGAGCGCCGCCCACCGGGGCGGACCTGCGCGTCGGGGTCCCCTCCGGGGAAGTCGCAGCTGCATGCCCTTGAGCCTAGGCGGCCGGAGCCGCGCGGCTCGGCCGCCCCCGGGGGGAGCCGGGCGGCCTCCTCAAGTCGTAGACGGCACGGTCCGCGTACCGCGATCGCGGTACGCGGAAGGCGGCGGGCGCGGGCGGCGGCCGGGGTCGGGCCCGTGCGGGAGCGCCGCCCGGGAGCGACCGAAAACCGTGCCTCCACCGCGTCCGAACCAGACTCTTGTGCCGTTCATGCCAACACGAGACGGTGGAACCACCGTCTCCGCACCGCTTTTCCGCACCACACGCGTACCCGTACTTGCCCGTGCCCCGTCCGGACAACGAAAGGTTCAGGTGCCCACCCCCATGAAGCGGATATCCCGCCGCATCGGCGCCCTCGTCCCCGTCCTCGCCCTCGCCGCCGGCCTCCAGTTCGCCGGCTCCCCCGCCGCGCAGGGCGTGCCCGCCGGCGACCTGCGGCTCGCGCCCGCCGCCACCGCCGTCGAGAACGGCTGGATCGTCGTCCTCAAGGACGGCTCGACCCGCGCCGCCGACCTGGGCGTCTCGCCCCGCTACGAGTACCGCTCCGCGCTCAAGGGCTTCGCCGCCTCGATGTCCCGGGCGAAGGCCGCCGCCCTCGCCGCCGACCCCCGGGTCGCGTACGTCGAGCAGGACGCGACCGTCCGGATCGCCGGCACCCAGCCCGGCGCGACCTGGGGGCTCGACCGGATCGACCAGCGGGACCTGCCGCTGTCGACGACGTACACGTACGACACCACCGCCTCGAACGTCACCGCGTACATCATCGACACCGGCATCCGCACCTCGCACGCCGAGTTCGGCGGGCGGGCCTCGGTCGGCACCGACACCGTCGGCGGCGGCCAGAACGGCCAGGACTGTCAGGGCCACGGCACGCACGTGGCGGGCACGGTCGGCGGCGCCGCCTACGGCGTGGCCAAGGCCGCCAGGCTGGTGGCCGTACGGGTGCTGGACTGCAACGGCTCCGGCACCAACGCCGGGGTGATCGCCGGGGTCGACTGGGTGACGGCGAACGCGGTGAAGCCGGCCGTCGCCAACATGAGCCTCGGCGGGAGCGCGAACACCTCCCTCGACAACGCCGTGAAGCGCTCGATCGCCTCGGGCGTCACGTACGCCGTCGCCGCGGGCAACGGAAACTTCCTCGGCATGCCCGCGAACGCCTGCAACTACTCCCCGGCGCGGGTCCCCGAGGCGATCACGGTCGGCGCGACGGACTCCGCCGACAAGCGGGCCTCGTTCTCCAACTACGGGACCTGTGCGGACCTGTTCGCCCCGGGTGTCTCGGTGACCTCGGCCTGGAAGGACAGCGACACGGCGACCAACACGATCTCCGGCACCTCGATGGCCTCGCCGCACACCGCGGGCGTCGCCGCCCTGTACCTCGCCGCCAACCCCACGGCCACCCCGGCGCAGGTCTCCGCCGCGCTCGTGGCCAACGCGACCAACGGCAAGGTCCAGGACCCGAAGACCGGCTCCCCGAACAAGCTCCTGCACTCGCGCTGGTGACCGCGCCGGGCGGTGACACCGCCCGGTGACTAGCGGGTGAGCTGCCCGAGGAGCCCGTCCCCCGAGGGGTACGGCCGCTCCTCGGGCAGCAGCCGTTCCGCCGCCGCCAGGTCCCCGGCGCGCACCAGGGCGTGGACCTCGCGGGCGAGCGGGGTGACGTCGCGGATGCCGACCGTCCACTCGTCCGCGTACCGGCGCGACGCCTCCCCGGCGAGGCCGAGCTGGAGCGAGCGGTACGGGAGCGGGCCGAGCCGCAGGTCCCGCTCCGGGTCCCACTGGACCCGGGCCGGGGCGCGCTTCAGCTCGCGCCGCCAGGCGGCGTGGTCGGGGTGCAGGGCGCGCTCGTAGTGCGAGAGGCAGGCGTGGCGCAGCGCCCACTCGAAGCCCTCGCGGCCGATCTCGACGGCGAGGACGGTCTCCTGGCCCTCCTTCAGGCCCCAGCCGCAGCGGTACATCATCCACAGGAACGAGGGCTTGATCCAGGTCATCCGCTCGCGCTTCCAGGCGGCGGGGAAGCGCCCGTCACGGGCGGCGGGGAGGCCGAGCTCCGGGCGGTACGCCTGGTAGACGGTGATCGTCGTGTCTGTGTGGAGCGCGCGGATCTGGTGCTTCGGCGGCGCGGGAAGCGCGCTGTGCACGCCGTGCGGGGGAACGGACATGGCCCCCAGGGTGCGTCGGAACGCGCCCCGGGGGCCACTCGTTTTACACCCCGGTCAGTGGTTGCGCGGGAAGCCCAGGTCGACGCCCGAGGGGCCCTCGGACGGGTCCGGCCAGCGGGTCGTGACGACCTTGCCGCGGGTGTAGAAGTGGATGCCGTCGTTGCCGTAGATGTGGTGGTCGCCGAAGAGCGAGTCCTTCCAGCCACCGAAGGAGTGGTAGCCCACCGGCACCGGGATCGGCACGTTGACGCCGACCATGCCGGCCTCGACCTCCAGCTGGAAGCGGCGGGCGGCGCCGCCGTCGCGGGTGAAGATCGCGGTGCCGTTGCCGAACGGCGAGGCGTTGATGAGGGCCAGGCCCTCCTCGTACGTGTCGGCGCGCAGCACGCACAGCACCGGGCCGAAGATCTCGTCCTGGTACGCCTTGGCGGTGGTGGGCACGTGGTCCAGGAGGGACAGGCCGATCCAGTGGCCGTCCTCGAAGCCCTCGACGGTGTAGCCGGTGCCGTCCAGGACGACCTGGCAGCCCTCGGCCTCGGCACCGGTCACGTAGGAGGCGACCTTGTCGCGGTGGACGGCCGTGATGAGCGGGCCCATCTCGGAGGCCGGGTCGTTGCCGGGGCCGATCTTGATCTTCTCGGCGCGCTCGCGGATCTTCTCGACGAGCTCGTCGCCGATCGCGCCCACGGCGACGACGGCGGAGATCGCCATGCAACGCTCGCCGGCGGAGCCGTACGCCGCGGAGACGGCCGCGTCGGCGGCGGCGTCCAGGTCGGCGTCGGGCAGCACCAGCATGTGGTTCTTGGCGCCGCCGAGGGCCTGCACGCGCTTGCCGTTGGCGGCGGCGGTGGTGTGGATGTGGCGGGCGATCGGGGTGGAGCCGACGAAGGAGATCGCGGCGACGTCCGGGTGCTCCAGGAGGCGGTCGACGGAGACCTTGTCACCGTGCAGCACGTTGAAGACGCCGTCCGGCAGGCCGGCCTCGGCGAGCAGCTCGGCGATCTTCATGGAGGCCGAGGGGTCCTTCTCGCTCGGCTTGAGGATGAAGGTGTTGCCGCAGGCGATGGCGAGCGGGAACATCCACATCGGCACCATGGCCGGGAAGTTGAACGGGGTGATGCCGGCCACCACGCCGACGGCCTGGCGGATCGAGGCGACGTCCACGCGGCTGGAGACCTGGGTGGACAGCTCGCCCTTGAGCTGGGTGGTGATGCCGCAGGCCAGGTCGACGATCTCCAGGCCGCGGGCGACCTCGCCGAGCGCGTCGGAGTGCACCTTGCCGTGCTCGGCGACGATCGCCTCGGCGATGGCGTCGCGGTTGGCGTCCAGCAGGGCGCGGAAGCGGAAGAGGATCGTGGTGCGCTGCGCGAGCGAGGAGGTGCCCCAGGTCGCGAAGGCGTCCTTGGCGGCGGCGACGGCCGCGTCGACCTCCTCGACGGAGGCGAGGGCGACCCGGGTGGTCACGGCGCCGGTGGCCGGGTCGGTGACCGGGCCCCAGTTGCCCGACGTGCCCTCGACGCTCTTGCCACCGATCCAGTGGTTGACGGTCTTCGTCATGACGGAATGCTCCTTCTGGCTGTTACAGGTGGCGGCGTCGGGCGGTGACGTGCCGGTCGTACTCCTCGCGGGCCTCGGCCGCCGACGGGCGGGTCGACGTCTCGGCCACGGGCACATCCCACCACGCCTGGGCGGGGGGCGGGCCCGACACACTGTCTGCCGTTTCGGTCTCGACGTAGACACATGTGGGAACCGTCGCCTCCCGCGCGTCCGCGAGGGCTTCTCGCAGGTCACGCAGGGTGTGGGCGCGCAGCACCCGCATCCCGAGGGAGGCCGCGTTGGCCGCCAGGTCGACGGGGAGCGGCGGTCCGGTGAAGCGGCCGTCGGGGTCCCGGAAGCGGTAGGCGGTGCCGAAGCCCTCGGCGCCGACGGCCCGGGACAGGCCGCCGATCGAGGCGTAGCCGTGGTTCTGGAGGACGACCACCTTGATCGGCAGGCCCTCCTGGACGGCGGTGACGATCTCGGTGGGATTCATCAGGTACGTCCCGTCGCCGACGAGCGCCCAGACGGGCCGGCCGGGGGCGGCGAGGGCCACGCCGAGGGCGGCGGGGATCTCGTAGCCCATGCAGGAGTAGCCGTACTCGACGTGGTACTGGTCGGCGGAGCGGGCCCGCCACAGCTTGTGGAGGTCGCCGGGGAGCGAGCCGGCCGCGTTGATCAGGATGTCGTCCCCGGTGACCAGAGTGTCGAGTGCGCCGAGGACCTGCGCCTGGGTGGGGCGGGCGTCCTCGCTCTTCGGGGAGTACGCGGCGTCGGTGCGGGCCTCCCAGTCGCGTTTGGCGGCGGCCCAGCGGGCGGGGTCGCCCGGCGGCCGGCCGGGGACCGCCTCCGCGAGCGCCTCGGTGAGCGCGGTGAGGCCCTCGCGGGCGTCGGCGACGAGCGGCAGGGCGGCCTGCTTGTGGGCGTCGAAGCCGGTGATGTTGAGGTTGAGGAAGCGGGCGCCGGGGTGGAAGAGGGTGCCGGAGGCGGTGGTGAAGTCGGTGAGCCGGGTGCCGACGCCGATCACCAGGTCGGCCTCCCGGGCGAGTCCGTCGGCGGTGGCGGTGCCGGTGTGGCCGACGCCGCCGACGTCGCAGGGGTGGTCGTACGGCAGGACGCCCTTGCCCGCCTGGGTGCAGGCGACGGGGATGCCGGTCCGCTCGGCGAAGGTGCGCAGGGCGTCCTCGGCGGCGCTGTACCTGACCCCGCCGCCAGCGACGACCAGCGGCCGCTCGGCGTCCCGCAGCGCCCGGACGGCGGTGTCGAGCTCGGCCCGGTCGGGGCGGGGGCGGCGGACGGTCCAGGTGCGTGCGGCGAGGAACTCCTCGGGCCAGTCGTACGCCTCGGCCTGCACGTCCTGGGGCAGGGCGAGGGTGACGGCGCCGGTCTCGGCGGGGTCGGTGAGGACCCGTACGGCGGCGAGGGCGGCCGGGATCAGCGCCTCGGGGCGGGTGATCCGGTCGAAGTACCGGGACACGGGCCGCAGGCAGTCGTTGACGGACACCTCGCCCGCCCAGGGCACTTCGAGCTGCTGGAGGACGGGGTCGGCGGGGCGGGTGGCGAACGTGTCTCCGGGGAGGAGGAGCACGGGCAGCCGGTTGACGGTGGCGAGGGCGGCGCCGGTGACGAGGTTGGTGGCGCCGGGCCCGATGGAGGTGGTGACGGCGTGCACCCGGAGCCTGCGGGACTGCCGGGCGTAGCCGACGGCGGCGTGCACCATGGCCTGTTCGTTGCGCCCCTGGTGGTACGGCATGAGCCCGGGGTACTCGACGAGCGCCTGGCCGATCCCGGCGACGTTGCCGTGCCCGAAGATGCCCCAGGTGGCGGTGACGAGCCGCTGCCGGACGCCGTCGCGCTCGGTGTGCTGGGCGGCGAGGAAGCGCACCAGGGCCTGGGCGACGGTGAGCCGGACGCTCATGCGTATCCCTCCGTGTGGTCGGGGTGGAAGCAGATCTTCCATTCCCGTTCGGGGCCGGGGCCCGCCATGACGTTGAGGTAGTAGAGCGGGTGGCCGGGCTGGGCGACGGACGGGCCGTGCCAGCCGTCGGGCACGAGGACCGTGTCGCCGGAGCGGACCTCGGCGAGGAGTTCGGCGCCGCCGGGCCGGGAGGGGCTGATCCGCTGGTAGCCGTAGCCGCGGGCGGGCGCGCCCGGGGGCCGGCCGGGGGGTTCGGCCACCTCGTAGTAGTAGATCTCCTCCAGCACGGACTCCTCGCCGGGGCGGTGCTCGTCGTGCTTGTGGGGCGGGTAGGAGGACCAGTTGCCGCCGGGGGTGAGGACCTCGACGGCGATCAGCCGGTCGCAGTCGAAGACCCCGGCGGCGGCGAAGTTGCGCACCTCGCGGGCGCGGTTGCCGCTGCCGCGGGTCTCGACGGGAACCTCCGGCGCGGGGCCGTAGCGGGCGGGGAGTCGTCGCTCGCACTTCGCTCCTGCCAAAGCGAAGCGGCCTCCCGCACCGGAGGCGATCTGGACGTGGGCGTCCCTGGGCACGTAGGCGAAGTCCGAGACCCCGTCGAACACACTGACGCGGCCTACGAGTTCGAGGATTTCCCCGTCGACGCGCACCGTACCGCCACCGGCGAGCGGAAGCACCACCCATTCACTGCCACCTGTCTCGAACCGGTGGGTCCCGCCGGGCGGAACGTCCAGGATCCGCAGCGCGCCGTACGTCCAGCCGGCCCGCTCGGGGTCGACGTCGACGGCGTAGGGGCCCCGGGCGGCGGTACCGGCGGGGAGGTGGAGGGAGCCTGGGGCGGGGGAGGCGAGAGGGTCGGGTGGGCCGGGTGGGCCGGACGGGGAGGGGGTGGAGTCCATGGTCGTCTCCCTACCCGAGGCGCCGGTCCGGGACTCCGACGCCACGCCGCCGGGGGCGAGGCCGGGGGCGGGGCTGCGGGCGGGGGCGGATCCGGGGCCCTGGACGGGGCCGAGCCCGAGGCCGCCGGGCGCCGTCACGGCGTGCGCTCCGGTAGGGAGCCAGTGCCGGAGGTGAGGGCGCGGGTGATCTCGTCCTCGTACGGCATCGCGGGCGAGCAGGCGAGCCGGCCGGCGACGATGGCGCCCGCCGCGTTCGCCCGGCGCAGGACCTCGGTCAGGTCCCGGCCGGAGAGCAGCCCGTGGGCGAGCGCCCCGCCGAACGCGTCGCCCGCGCCGAGGCCGTTGACCACCTCCACGGGCAGCGGCGGCACCTCGGCGAGGATGCCGTCGGCGGCCAGCGCCAGCACGCCGGCGGGCCCCTGTTTGACGACGGCGAGCCGGACCCCGGCGGCGAGCAGGGCGCGGGCGGCGGCGAGCGGGGCGCGCTCCCCGGTGGCCACCTCGCACTCGTCGAGGTTGCCGACGGCGACGGTGGCGTGCCGCAGCGCCTCCTTGTAGAGCGGCGGCGCCTCGCCGGGGTCGTCCCACAGGGCGGGCCGCCAGTCCAGGTCGAGGACGGTGAGCCCGTCGCCGGGGCGGGCGGAGCGCTCGCGGAGCGCGGCGAGGGTGGCCGCCCGGCTGGGCTCGGCGCTCAGGCCCGTCCCGGTCACCCAGAGCGCGCGGGCGGCACGCAGCGCGGGCAGGTCCAGCTCGTGGGGGTGGATCTCCAGGTCGGGGGCCTTGGGGCGGCGGTAGAAGTGGATCGGGAAGTGGTCGGGCGGGAAGATCTCGCAGAAGGTGACCGGGGTGGGGTGGGCGGGCACGTCGGTGACCCAGCGGTCGTCCACGCCGAAGGCGGCCAGCTCGCGGTGGAGGTAGCGGCCGAAGGGGTCGGCGCCGGTCCGGCTGACGAGCGCGGTCCGGCTGCCCAGGCGCGCGGCGGCGACGGCCACGTTGGCCGGGGAGCCGCCGAGGAACTTCCCGAAGGTCTCGACCCGGTCCAGCGGCACCCCGCTCTGGAGCGGATAGAGGTCCACGCCGATCCGGCCCATGGTGATCAGGTCGTACGGCTCCGACGTCATTCCCCGTCACCTCTCGCCTCGGTGCCCCCGCCCCGCCCCTCAAGGTCTAGTCGGCGCTCCGGAAGGCTGTCAACGGCATGTCCTTACATTCGGACGTGTGTCATGGTGGCGGTCATGACGAAGCCGTCGCAGCCGTCGAGTCCGCCGTCGCCGTCGCCCTTCCCGCCGTCCCGGATCCGGGTCGGCTCCGCGCCCGACTCCTGGGGCGTCTGGTTCCCGGACGATCCGCTTCAGGTGCCGTGGCAGCGCTTCCTCGACGAGGTGTCGGGGGCCGGTTACGAGTGGATCGAGCTCGGCCCGTACGGCTATCTGCCGACCGATCCGGCGCTGCTGGCCGAGGAGACCGCGAGCCGGGGGCTGAAGGTGTCGGCGGCGACCGTCTTCACCGGGCTGCACCACGGTCCGGGGGTCTGGGAGCGGACCTGGGCCCATGTCGCCGAGAACGCGGCCCTGGCGCAGGCGATGGGCGCCCGGCACCTGGTGGTCATCCCGTCCTTCTGGCGCGACGACAAGACGGGCGAGGTGCTGGAGGACCGGACGCTCACCCCGGAGCAGTGGCGGCACCTGACGGGGCTGACCGAGCGGCTGGGCCACGAGGTCCGGGAGCGGTACGGGCTGCGGGTGGTCGTCCATCCGCACGCGGACACCCATGTCGACACCGAGGAGAACGTCACCCGTCTCCTGGACGCGACCGATCCGGAGCTGGTCTCGCTCTGCCTGGACACCGGGCACTACGCGTACTGCGGCGGCGACAGCGTCAAGCTGATCGAGACCTACGGCGAGCGGATCGGCTATCTCCACCTCAAGCAGGTGGACCCGGCGGTGCTGGCCCGGGTGGTGGCCGAGGAGCTGCCGTTCGGCCCGGCGGTGGCGCGGGGCGTGATGTGCGAGCCGCCGGCCGGGGTGCCGGCGCTGGAGCCGGTCCTGACGGCGGCCCGGGCGCTGGACGTGGACCTGTTCGCGATCGTGGAGCAGGACATGTACCCCTGCGAACCGGACCGGCCCTACCCCATCGCGCTACGCACCCGGCGTTTTCTCCGTTCCTGCGGCGTCTGATGAGTGTGCGTCACTTACGTCACGAGCATCATCCCTTCGTCACACATGTCTCCGTTACGCGGGTTTTCCGTCACAGGCGCTCGACAGGCGCTCCCCTCCCGTCAGAAGGGCTCGTTCACCGGGCACAGGCTCAGTGATCGCGAGTGCAACCCCCGGCAGCTACCCCGACGGCGCCCCCGCCGCCGCTGCCGGGCCCTCAGGGAGGTGCCAGGCATGACGGACAGACGGCTCTGGTCGTACAAGGACATCGCCGCCCACATCAAGGTGCAGCCGGACACGGTCCGCTCCTACCGGAAGCACGGACTGCTGCCGCCCCCGGACCACGTCGAGTCGGGGAAGCCCTACTGGTACGCGGACACCATCCGCGCCTGGGTCGCGAACCGTCCCGGAAACCGGAGCCGCCGGGACTGACCGCCCTCCCCGCCCCCTGGGGCCCCGCACCTCCCGAACCGTGGTGCGGGGCCCTTCGCGTGTCAGCCCACCGGCTCCTTCTCCCGGGCCGTGTCCTCCCGTTCGGGCCCGGGCCGCCCGGGGCCGGCGGGGGCCGCCTCGGGGGCGCCGCCCTCGCTGATCCCGAAGCGGGCGTGCAGGCGGCGCAGCGGTGCGGGTGCCCACCAGGTGAGGCGGCCGGTCAGCTTCATCACGGACGGCACGAGGAGGCTGCGCACCACCATGGCGTCCATGAGGACGGCCAGGGCGACCCCGAGCCCCAGCATCTTGGTGTTGGTGACCCGCGAGGAGCCGATGGCGACCATGACCACCGCGAGGATCACGGCGGCGGCGGTGATCAGCCCGCCGGTGCGGCGCAGTCCGAACCGGACCGCGTGCTCGTGGTCGCCGGTCGTGTCGTACTCCTCCTTGATCCGGGAGAGCAGGAACACCCCGTAGTCCATGGAGAGTCCGAAGGCGACGCAGAACATCAGGACGGGCAGGCTCGTCTCGATGTCGCCGGTGGAGGTGAAGCCGAGGAGCCCGGAGAGGTGCCCGTCCTGGAAGACCCAGACGACCGCGCCGAACATGGCGGTGAGGCTCAGCGCGTTGAGCAGCACAGCCTGGAGGGGGACGATCAGGCTGCCGGTGAGCAGGAAGACCAGGACGAGGGTGACCACGACGATGATCGCGGCGGCCCACGGCAGCCGCTCTCCTATGGCGTGCTTGGAGTCGACGAGGACGGCGGCGGCCCCGGTGGCGGAGGTGGTGAACGGGGCGGGCGCGGCGCGCACGTCGCCCACCACCCGCTGGGCGTCCGGGCCGACGGCCTCGCCCTCGGGGACGACGGTGAAGTAGGCGTGGCCCGGCGCGGCGGACGGGGCGGTCACCGGTCCGTCGACCCGCGCGACCCCGTCGATCGTCCGGATCCGGTCGCGGTAGCCCGCGTACTGCGCGGGGGTGGCCGCGCCCTCGGCGAGGACGGTGATCGCGCCGCCGGGGCTGCCGGGGAAGTCCTCCCGCAGCCGGTCCTGGACCACGCGGGACTCGGCGCTCGCCGGGAGCTGCCGGTCGTCGGCGGTGCCGAACCGCACGCCGAGGAAGGGCAGTCCGAGGAGCACGAGCCCGGTGGCCGTGGCGACGGCGAAGAGCGGCGCCCTGCGCATCACCAGCGCGGCGGTGCGCGCCCAGCCGGCCCCGGCGTCGGGGCCGGTCCCGGCAGCGGCCCCCGCGTCGGCACCGGATCCGGCACCGGGCTTCGCGGCGGCCCGGGCGCGGCGGCGGAAGAGGCGGCGCAGGTCCAGGGCGTTGACCCGGTCACCGAGGAGCAGCAGCGCGGCCGGGAGCAGGACGAGGGCCGCGGCGGCGGCGAGCAGGACGACGGCGATCCCGGCGTAGGCGAAGGAGCGCAGGAAGTACTGCGGGAAGACCATCATCGCGGCGAGCGAGACGGCGACGGTGAGGGCGGAGAAGAGCACGGTCCGCCCGGCGGTGCGCAGGGTGGTGGCGACGGCGGTGTGGGGGTCGGCGCCGCCGTCGAGCTCCTCGCGGAAGCGGCGGACCACGAACAGGGCGTAGTCGATGGCGAGGCCGAGCCCGAGGGCGGTGGTGAGGTTCTGCGCGAAGACGGAGACGTCGGTGAGCTCGGTGATGCCGCGCAGCACCGCGTTGGTCCCGAGGATGGCGACGATGCCGATGCCGAGCGGGAGCAGGGCGGCGACGGCGCTGCCGAAGACCATGACGAGCAGGACGAGGGTGACCGGGAGGGCGATCAGCTCGGCCCGCAGCAGGTCCTCCTGGATGATCGTCTGCATCTCGTGGCGCACCGCGAGCGGGCCGCCGACGGAGACCTCGACGGGTCCGTGGGTGCCCCGGAAGGCGGGGGCGACACGCTCCAGGATCTCGCCCGCGGCCTTCTCCTCGCCCTCGATCCGGGCGGCGATCACCGCCCGGCGCCCGTCCTCGGAGCGCAGCGCCGGGGAGCCGGTGCTCCAGTAGGAGCCGACGCCGCCGACGCCGGGCTCCGCGTCGAGCCGCTCGGCGAGCCGGCGGGCCTCGGCGGCGACGGCGGGGGCGTCCACCCCGGCGGCGCCCGCGTCGACGAGGAGCAGCACATTGGGCTGAGAGGCCGGGAACTCGCGCTCCAGGACCTTCAGCGCGTACGTGGACTCGGCGTCCGGGTCCTCCCAGCCGCCGCTGCCCATCCGGTCGCCGACGCCGCTGCCCGCGAGGACGGCGAGCGCGGTGATCACGAGCGCGACCAGGAGCGAGAGCCGTGGCCTGGCCGTCACCCACCGGGTCCACCCCCCGCCGGAAGGCGCTTTCTTGACTTCGGCCATGACGCGGTGTCCCCTTCACCGTGACCCAGGCGCTCGCTTCCCGGCAGGTCGCATGGGTCGCCCATTGCCATAGACTGGCAAACACGAGTGATCGCTCGCGTTTTCCAAGAATGCGAGCGATGGCTCGTGTTTGTCAAACGTGTTGAGGAAGCTGGGGACAGCCATGTCCGGAGAAGGGCCCGAAGAGCCGAAGCCGCGCCGCCGCCAGGCCCGCGGCGAGCGCCGCATCGCACAGCTGCTGAAGGCCGCCGCCGACGTCTTCTGCGCCAACGGCTACGCGGCGAGCAGCACCAACGCCATCGCCCGCGAGGCCAGCGTCTCCCCCGGCACGCTCTACCAGTACTTCCCCAACAAGGAGGCGATCGCCATCGAGCTCGGCGGGCGCCTGCTCGCCGAGATGCGCGAGGCCCACGGCCAGGCGTTCACCCCCGCGAACCTGGCCCTGCCGCTGCCGGAGATGCTCGACGCGGTGCTCGACCCGATGATCGAGTTCAACTGCCAGAACCCGGCCTTCCTCGCCCTCATGCACGGCTCGGACGTCCCCGGCCGGATCGCCGAGGAGCACGACGCCCTGCACGCCTCGCTGCTCGCCCGGGTCGCCGAGCTGCTCGGCCACTACCTCCCGGACAGCGCGCCCGCCGAGCGCGCCCGGATCGCCGACATGACCTTCGCCGTCGTCAAGGCCGGTCTCGCGCTCGTGCTGGCCGCCCCCGAGGGCCCCGAGCGGGACGCCGTGGTCGTCGAGCTCAAGCACGTCGTGCTGCGCTATCTCGACCCGGTCGTCGGGGAGGCGCTCACCACGATTCCGAGCCCGTGACCGGCTCGGCAGGCAGCGCCGGGCCGCCCCCCGCCCGGGCCCGCAGCCGCAGCGCCAGCAGCGGGAAGGCGAGGACGGAGACCATCCCGGCGCCCACCAGGGCCGCCGCCTCGCCCGCCGTGAGCGCCTCGTCGTCGACGCCGATGGTGGTGATGGCGACGACCAGCGGCAGCGCCGTGGAGCTGTAGAGGACCAGCGAGCCCCGGTCGCGCCGGCCGAGGTCGCGCGGCGCGAGGAACCAGACCGGGGCGCCCCGCACCACCAGGAACAGCACCAGGAAGAGCGGCAGGAGCAGCAGCGTACGGCCGCCCGCGAGCAGCGAGTCCAGGTCGAACTCGATGCCGGTGACGACGAAGAAGACGGGCACGAGGAAGCCGAAGCCGACCGCCTCGACCTTCTCCAGGATCTGCGGCCCCGACTCGGGCGCGGCCCCGGTCAGGACCAGACGGGTGATCAGGCCGGCCGCGAACGCGCCGAGCAGCACGTCGAGCCCGAGCGCCGTGGAGGCGCCCAGCATCAGCGCCAGCAGCAGGAAGACGAAGCGGACCGCGAACTGCCCGCTGCTATGCAGGGTCTTCGCGATGATCCGGGCGAACCACGGCCTGCGCGGCTTCAGCGCCCAGTAGACGGCGCCCGCGGTGAGCGCCGCGAAGGCGGCGAGCAGGGCGGTGGACTCGGCGGGGTTCCGGCCGCTCAGCAGCAGCGCCATGGCGATGATCGGGCCGAACTCGCCGACCGCGCCGAAGGCCATGACCACCGAGCCGAAGCGGCCGTGCAGGTCGCCCGCGTCGCGCAGCACCGGCAGCACCGTGCCCAGCGCGGTGCTGGTCAGGGCCACGCCGATGAAGACGCCCTTGTCGTAGCCGCCGCCGAGCAGCACCCCGGCGGTGAGCCCGAGCGCGAGGGCGGCCCCCCACGCCCAGCCCGAGCGCCGGAGCGTGTCGCCGCGGACCTTGCCGAACTCGATCTCGTACCCCGCCAGGAAGATCAGCATGGTGAGGCCGAGCTCCGAGAGGCCGTCGACCAGCGCGTCGGGCTTCGCCCAGCCCAGCAGGTCGGGGCCGACGACGATGCCCAGCAGGATCTCGAAGATGACGAGCGGTACGGGGAGCCAGCGGCCCGCGCCGTACGCCAGCAGCGGCGCCAGGACGGCGATCGCCATGATCAGAATCAGCGTGGTCCCCGAATGCGACATATCGGGTATCTACCATAAGCTCCGGTCAGATGGCCTGTCGGCGGAGGGACTTGGAGGTCTCGCTGTGTACGACCAGCAACCCCGCACCCAGGCGCCGCCCCCGCGCCCGCCCGTCGAGACGCCCCGCCCGGGGCTCTGGCGGCGCTGCCTGTGGGGCGGGCTCGCGCTGTGGGCGCTCACCGCGATCGTCACGTACGCGACGGAGAACACCACGCTGCTGCCGACGCTCATCCTGCTCGGCAGCTTCCTGGTGCCCTCGGTCTTCGTGCTCTGGGCCTACGAGCGGCACGGCCAGGACCTCGGGGTGCCGGTGATCCTCGGCTGCTTCGTCACCGGCGGGGTGCTGGGGGTGCTCGGCGCCTCCGTCATGGAGTACTACCTGCTGCACCCCTCGCTGTGGATGTTCGTCGGCGTCGGCCTCATCGAGGAGGCGGTGAAGCTGGCGGCCCTGATGTTCGTGGTGCGGCACCGGCCGTGGCTGCGCGGGGTGCGGGCCGGCCTGGTGCTCGGCGGCACCGTCGGCTTCGGCTTCGCCGCCTTCGAGAGCGCCGGGTACGCCTTCAACGCCGCCGTCACGATGGAGGGCATCGACCTGCGCTCGCTCCTGGAGACCGAGATCCTGCGCGGGGTCCTCGCCCCCTTCGGGCACGGCCTGTGGACGGCGATCGCGGGCGGCGTCCTGCTGGCCTACCGTCGGCCGGACGGACGCTTCCGCTTCGCCGGGCCGGTCATCGGCGCGTACCTCGGGGTGGCCGTGCTGCACGCCCTGTGGGACTCCATGCACGGCATCGCGCTCTGGCTGGTGCTCCAGATCACCACGACGAGCCTGGACCGCTCCCTCTTCGCCCAGGGCTACCTCCCGGCCCCCACCTCCCAGCAGGAACACCTCTTCACCCTCTTCTCGGTGGGCGGCCTGGTGCTGGTCACGGCGGCGGGACTGGTCTGGCTGAGATCGCTCGCGAGAGCCGGGCGGGGCGACTCCCCGATTAATACCCCCTAGGGGTATAATATGTGTTAGTACGGCATAGGCGCACCGAGCGCACCACCCCGGAACGAGGAGAACGTCATGGCCGAACTCACCACCGTCTACCAGGTCAAGGGCATGACCTGCGGGCACTGCGAGGGCGCGGTCTCCAGCGAGATCTCCGAGATCCCCGGCGTCTCCGCCGTCAAGGCCGTCGCCGCCACCGGCGAGGTCACCGTGACCTCCGCCGCCCCGCTCGACCCGGAGGCCGTCCGCGCCGCCGTCGACGAGGCCGGCTACGAGCTCGTGGGCCCCGCCGCCTGACCCCCGCGCCACCCGTGCAGGGCCGTACCGTTGCGGTACGGCCCTGTTCTCGTCCGCAAGCCACCCGGGACCCCCTATGACCTCCCCCTCCACGACCACCGAGCTGACGATCGGCGGGATGACCTGCGCCTCCTGCGCGGCCCGCGTCGAGAAGAAGCTCAACCGGATGGACGGCGTGACCGCCACGGTCAACTACGCCACGGAGAAGGCGCGTGTCGAACACCCCCCCGGGGTCAGCGTCGACGACCTCATCGCCACCGTCGTCAGAACCGGCTACACCGCCGAGGAACCCCCGCCGCCCGCGCCCGAGCCGGAAGCCGAGGCGGAAGCGGAAGCCGGCCCCGGGAGCGCAGGCGACCCCGCGCTCGCCGCGCTGCGGCAGCGGCTCACCGTCTCCGCCGTCCTGTCCCTGCCGGTCGTGCTCCTCGCCATGGTCCCGGCCCTCCAGTTCGACAACTGGCAGTGGCTCTCGCTCACCCTCGCCGCCCCCGTCGTCGTCTGGGGCGGACTCCCCTTCCACCGCGCCGCCTGGACCAACCTCAGGCACGGCGCCGCCACCATGGACACCCTCGTCTCCGTCGGCACCCTCGCCGCCTTCGGCTGGTCGCTGTGGGCGCTCTTCCTCGGCGACGCCGGCACCCCCGGGATGCGGCACGGCTTCGACCTCACCGTCACCCGCGCCCACGCCTCCTCCACCATCTACCTGGAGGTCGCCGCCGGAGTCGTCACCTTCATCCTCCTCGGCCGCTACCTGGAGGCCCGCGCCAAGCGGAAGGCGGGCGCCGCCCTGCACGCCCTGCTCCGCCTCGGCGCCAAGGACGTCGGCGTGCTGCGCGACGGCACCGAGGTCCGCCTCCCCGTCGCCGCCCTCCGCGCGGGCGACCGCTTCGTCGTCCGCCCCGGCGAGCGGATCGCCACCGACGGCACCGTCGCCGAGGGCGCCTCCGCCGTCGACGCCTCCCTGCTCACCGGCGAGTCCCTGCCCGTCGACGTCGCCCCCGGCGACCCCGTCACCGGCGGCTGCGTCAACGTCTCGGGCCGCCTCGTCGTCGAGGCCACCCGGGTCGGCGCCGACACCCGGCTGGCCCGGATGGCCAAGCTCGTCGAGGACGCCCAGAACGGCAAGGCCGAGGTCCAGCGGCTCGCCGACCGCGTCTCCGCCGTCTTCGTCCCCGTGGTGCTCCTGATCTCGCTCGGCACCCTGGTCGGCTGGCTCCTCGCCACCAGCGACACCACCGCCGCGTTCACCGCCGCCGTCGCCGTCCTGATCATCGCCTGCCCCTGCGCCCTCGGCCTCGCGACCCCCACCGCCCTCATGGTCGGCACCGGGCGCGGCGCCCAGCTCGGCATCCTGATCAAGGGCCCCGAGGTCCTGGAGTCCACCCGCCGGGTCGACACCGTCGTCCTCGACAAGACCGGCACCGTCACCACCGGCGCGATGCGCCTGACCGAGGTGTACGCGTACGAGGGCGTCGACCGCTCCGAACTGCTGCGCCTCGCGGGCGCCCTGGAGCACTCCTCCGAGCACCCGGTCGCCCGCGCGGTGGCCGCCGGAGCCGCCGAGGAGCTCGGCGAACTCCCCGTACCGAAGACCTTCGAGAACGTGCCGGGGCTCGGCGTGCGCGGCTCCGTCGACGGGCACCTCGTGCTGGTCGGGCGGACCGCGCTGCTGGCCGCCGAGGAGATCGCCGTACCCGAAGGGGCGACCGGGCCCGGCGTCGTGCACGTCGCCTGGGACGGGCGCGCCCGCGGCACCCTCACCGTCGCCGACACCGTCAAGGAGACCAGCGCCGAGGCGGTCGCCCGGCTGCGCGCCCTCGGGCTGCGGCCCGTGCTGCTCACCGGGGACGGGCGGGAGGCGGCCGAGCGGGTCGCGGCCGAGGTCGGCATCGACGAGGTGATCGCCGAGGTGCTGCCCCAGGACAAGGTCGACGTGGTGCGCCGCCTCCAGGCGGAGGGGGGCACGGTCGCGATGGTCGGCGACGGGGTCAACGACGCCGCCGCGCTGGCCACGGCCGACCTGGGGCTCGCGATGGGCACCGGCACCGACGCGGCGATCGAGGCGAGCGACCTCACCCTGGTCCGCGGGGACCTGCGGGTCGCGGCGGACGCCATCCGGCTCTCCCGGCGCACGCTCGCGACGATCAAGGGGAACCTGGGCTGGGCCTTCGGCTACAACGTGGCCGCGCTGCCGCTCGCGGCGGCCGGACTGCTCAATCCGATGATCGCCGGACTCGCGATGGCGTTTTCCTCCGTTTTCGTCGTGACCAACAGCCTGCGGCTGCGTCGCTTCACGTGAATTCACCTACACGTGACGCACAGGACCTTCACAACGAGATCTAGATCACAGATATTTGGGGGTAACCATCTGGGCTGTTCGCGAGTCTAAGTGGGCGATGCCGAGAACGTCTTGGGGGACGTTCATGGGATGTCTTGGGGGACGTCCCAGGCAAGCGCGGCCGGGGCACGTGCACGGGGAGCTTTGAGCGGCCCTCCCGTACGTACCCCGGCAGACCGCGCGAGCAGACGCCCGGCCCGGATCCCGTGGGGGGAATCCGCTCCGGGGATATGGGAAGCGCCCCGACCGCCGACCCGTGGGGGGATCGACGGCGGGGCGCTTTCCGCTCGCTCAGGCGCGCGGGGTGCCTCGGGTCAGCGGGACGCGACCGGGACGAAGTCGCGCTCGACGACGCCGGTGTAGATCTGGCGCGGGCGGCCGATGCGGGAACCCGGCTCCTTGATCATCTCGTGCCACTGGGCGATCCAGCCCGGGAGGCGGCCGAGGGCGAACAGCACGGTGAACATCTCCGTCGGGAAGCCCATCGCGCGGTAGATCAGGCCCGTGTAGAAGTCCACGTTCGGGTAGAGGTTGCGCGAGACGAAGTAGTCGTCGGAGAGCGCGTGCTCCTCCAGCTTGAGCGCGATGTCCAGCAGCTCGTCGGACTTGCCGAGGGCCGAGAGGACGTCGTGCGCGGCGGCCTTGATGATCTTGGCGCGCGGGTCGAAGGACTTGTACACCCGGTGGCCGAAGCCCATCAGGCGGACGCCGTCCTCCTTGTTCTTCACCTTGCGGATGAAGGAGTCGACGTCGCCGCCGTTCGCCTTGATGCCCTCCAGCATCTCCAGCACCGACTGGTTGGCGCCGCCGTGCAGCGGGCCCCACAGGGCGGAGATGCCGGCGGAGATCGAGGCGAACATGTTCGCCTGCGAGGAGCCGACCAGACGGACCGTGGAGGTCGAACAGTTCTGCTCGTGGTCCGCGTGCAGGATGAGCAGCTTGTCCAGCGCCGAGACGACGACCGGGTCGAGCTCGTACTCCTGCGCCGGGACCGAGAAGGTCATGCGCAGGAAGTTCTCGACGTACCCGAGGTCGTTGCGCGGGTAGACGAAGGGGTGGCCGATCGACTTCTTGTACGCGTACGCGGCGATCGTCGGCAGCTTCGCGAGCAGCCGGATCGTGGAGAGGTGACGCTGCTTCTCGTCGAACGGGTTGTGGCTGTCCTGGTAGAAGGTGGACAGCGCGGAGACCACGGAGGACAGCATCGCCATCGGGTGCGCGTCCCGGGGGAAGCCCTGGAAGAAGCGCTTGACGTCCTCGTGCAGCAGCGTGTGCTGGGTGATCTCGTTCTGGAAGGCGGACAGCTCGTCGGCCTTCGGAAGCTCACCGTTGATCAGCAGGGAGGCCACCTCAAGGAAGGTGGACTGCTCGGCCAGCTGCTCGATGGGGTAGCCGCGGTACCGCAGAATGCCCTGCTCACCATCGAGATAGGTGATGGCGGATTTATAGGCGGCGGTGTTGCCGTATCCGCTGTCCAGGGTCACCAGACCGGTCTGGGCTCGGAGCTTCCCGATGTCGAAGCCCATGTCGCCGACGGTGCTCTCGACCACCGGGTAGGTGTATTCACCGTCCGCGTACCGCAGTACTACAGAGTTGTCGCTCACGTCATCCCTCACCGACGTAGTGCCTCTTCTTCGAGGTGCCCTGACTGTCTCTACCATCCCCCATTTGGCTCAGGAGAGTGCACTCGGGGTCGACCATTGGGCCAATCGGCGGCACTCAGTGCCGCCAACCTGCTCATCCTGCCCCCTTCGCCCCGGTTCCGGAAGTCCTGTGTGATCTTTCACCTGATTTCCTCCCATCCCTCCCGCGGGGTACGAGAACGCGCCCGATCCCTACGATCCGCCGTAGTAGCGTTGCGGCTGTGAAGCTCACCGTGCAGGTGCGCTTGCTGCCTGCTTCCACTCACGATGCCGATGCCCTGTCGGCGACCGTGCACACCTGCAACCAAGCCGCGAACAGTGTGTCCGAGGCCGCACACACCAAGGGCCTGAAACGGCGGAACGAGCTCCAAGAGGCGGTGTACTACGACACCAAGGCCGCCTTCGGTCTCGCGGCGCAGCCCACCGTGCGGGTGATCAAGAAGGTCGTCGACGCGTACGCGGCACTGCGGGCCACCATCGACGCCGGAAACCTCGGGCCTCGGGGTTCGAAGCGCCGTCTGCGCGCGGAGGCCACACCCATCAGGTTTCGCGCGGACGCGGCCCAGCCCTACGACGACCGCATCCTGACCTGGAACCTCGACGCGCGCACGGTGTCGGTCTGGACCGTCGCAGGGCGCCTCAAGGGCATCCCGTTCGTGTGCTCCCCGGAAGCGCGCCGCCTGCTCGCACGCCGCAAGGGCGAGAGCGATCTCGTGCTGCGCGACGGCATGTTCTTCCTCATCGCCACGATCGATGTCCCCGAACCCGCCGTCTACGAGCCGACCGGATGGCTCGGCGTGGACCTGGGGATCGTGAACATCGCCACCACGTCCGACGGCCGGATCATGTCCGGACGCGGGATCGACCGCTACCGCCGGCGCCATCGCGACCTGCGGGCCAAGCTGCGGGCGAAGCGCACCAAGTCCGCCAAGCGGGCGCTCAAGCGGCTGCGCCGCCGCGAGGCCCGGCACTGCGCCCAGCACAACCACATCATCGCCAAGAAGATCGTCGGCACCGCTGAACGCACCTCTCGCGGAGTCGCCCTGGAAGACCTCGGCGGCATCCGGAAGAGGGTCACGGCCAAGAAGGACCAGCGGGCCAGACTGCACTCGTGGGCCTTCGCCCAACTCGGCGCCTTCATCGCGTACAAGGCCCGAAGGGCAGGTGTCCCGGTCCTCTTCGTGGACCCACGCGACACCTCCCGGCAGTGCTCGGAATGCCTGTACACCCACCGGAGCAACCGGGTGTCCCAGGCGAGGTTCGTCTGCCGGGCCTGCGGGACCGTCCTGCACGCGGACCACAACGGCTCCCGCAACATCCGCCACCGGGCGGACGTCGCGTGGCAGCGGGGCGCGGTCAGCCGCCCCAGAACCACCGCACGGTAGTTCCGGACGCAGGGGACCACGCGGCAGCCGGTCGCGCTCCACTTGCAATCGACGCCCTCTCCCGGCCGAGCCGACAAGCCCGGCCCGTCAGGGCCGAGAAGCTGACACCAGAGTGCCCCCTGTGAGCCGATGTGCCAGTGCGGTAAAGCGGCGTCCGGCCGAAACCGTGCGGACCGCCTGGGCCAGGGCGCGGCGGGAGCCGACCAGGACGACCAGCTTCCGGGCGCGGGTGACGGCCGTGTAGAGGAGGTTGCGCTGGAGCATGGTCCAGGCGCTCGTGGTGACCGGGATCACCACCGCCGGATACTCGCTGCCCTGGGAGCGGTGGATGGTCACCGCGTAGGCGTGGGCCAGCTCGTCCAGCTCGTCGAAGTCGTACGGGACCTCCTCGTCCTCGTCGGTGCGCACGAGGAGCCGCTGCTCGTCGGGGTCGAGGGCGGTCACCACGCCGACGGTGCCGTTGAAGACGCCGTTGGCGCCCTTCTCGTAGTTGTTGCGGATCTGGGTGACCTTGTCGCCGACCCGGAAGACCCGGCCGCCGAAGCGCTTCTCGGGCAGCTCCGGGCGGCCCGGGGTGATGGCCTGCTGGAGCAGCCCGTTGAGCGAACCGGCGCCGGCCGGGCCCCGGTGCATGGGGGCCAGGACCTGGATGTCCCGGCGCGGGTCCAGTCCGAACTTGGCGGGAATCCTTCGGGCCGCGACCTCCACCGTGACCCGGGCGGCGTCCTCCGTCTCCTCCTCGGCGAAGAGGAAGAAGTCCGGCAGGCCGGTCGTCACGGGCGGCAGGCCCTCGTTGATCCGGTGCGCGTTGGTGACCACCCCCGACTCCTGGGCCTGCCGGAAGATCCGGGTCAGCCGGACCGCCGGGACCGGGCTGCCCGGGGCCAGCAGATCGCCCAGCACCTCGCCCGCGCCGACCGAGGGGAGCTGGTCCACGTCGCCGACCAGGAGCAGATGGGCACCCGGTGCCACCGCCTTGACCAGTTTGTTCGCCAGCAGCAGGTCGAGCATCGACGCCTCGTCGACCACCACCAGGTCCGCGTCGAGCGGCCGGTCCCGGTCGTAGGCCGCGTCGCCGCCGGGCTTCAGCTCCAGGAGACGGTGGACCGTGGACGCCTCGGCGCCGGTCAGCTCGGCCAGCCGCTTGGCCGCCCGGCCCGTCGGCGCGGCCAGCACCACCTTGGCCCGCTTGGCGCGGGCCAGCTCCACGATCGAGCGGACCGTGAACGACTTGCCGCAGCCCGGACCGCCCGTGAGCACCGCGACCTTCCGGGTCAGGGCCAGCCGCACGGCCTGCTCCTGCTCGGGCGCCAGCGACGCCCCCGTACGGTCCGCGAGCCAGGCCAGCGCCTTGTCCCAGGCCACGTCCCGGAAGGCCGGCAGCCGGTCCTCCGGCGCCCCCAGCAGCCGCCGGAGCTGCCCGGCCAGGGAGAGCTCCGCCCGGTGGAACGGGACCAGGAACACGCCCGTCACCGGCAGCCCCTCCGGCCCCGGCACCGCCTCCCGCACCACCCCCTCCGGGTCCTCGGCGAGCTCCGCCAGGCACTCGATGACCAGGCCCGTGTCCACCTGGAGCAGCTTCACCGCGTCCGCGATCAGCCGCTCCTGGGGCAGATAGCAGTGGCCCTGGTCGGTGGACTGCGACAGCGCGTACTGGAGCCCCGCGCGGACCCGGTCGGGGCTGTCGTGCGGGATGCCGACCGCCTGGGCGATCCGGTCGGCGGTCAGGAAGCCGATGCCCCACACGTCGGCCGCCAGCCGGTACGGCTGGTTGCGCACGACGGAGATCGAGGCGTCCCCGTACTTCTTGTAGATCCGCACCGCGATGGAGGTCGAGACCCCCACCCCCTGGAGGAAGACCATCACCTCCTTGATGGCCCGCTGCTCCTCCCACGCCGCCGCGATGTTCCTCGTCCGCTTCGGGCCGAGCCCCGGGACCTCGATCAGCCGCTTCGGCTCCTCCTCCAGGATCCGCAGGGTGTCCAGGCCGAAGTGGGTCGTGATCCGGTCGGCGAAGACCGGGCCGATGCCCTTGACCAGGCCCGAGCCGAGATAGCGGCGGATGCCCTGGATCGTGGCGGGCAGCACCGTCGTGTAGTTCTCCACGGTGAACTGGCGCCCGTACTGCGGATGCGAGCCCCACCGGCCCTCCATCCGCAGCGACTCCCCCGGCTGGGCGCCGAGCAGCGCCCCGACGACCGTGAGCAGGTCGGCGGAGCCGCGGCCGGTGTCGACGCGGGCGACCGTGTAGCCGCTCTCCTCGTTGGCGTAGGTGATCCGCTCCAGGACCCCTTCGAGCACTGCCAGACTGGACATGCCCCGACGGTAGCGAAGGGCTCGGACAGCCCGCCGGGCCTGTGGACAACCGGCGACCGGCCGGACCCTCCCCCTGTGGACAACTCCGGGATGCCGGGCCGGGTGAGGAACCGTAGCGTTTCCGGCATGAGTGACGAATCATTCCAGGACGAGGTCCTGAGCGAGCTCGGCGACGACCGGCTCCAGGAGATCGCCGGGCTGCTCGGCACGGACTCCGGCGGGGCCCGGGAGCTCGTGGGCAGCTCGGTCACCGAGCTCTCCGGCGAGCTGCGTTCGGCCGCCGCGGAGCCGGCCAGCGCCGACGAGGTCCGCGCCGCCGTCACCGAGGTCTCCACGGCCGAACCGCCGCTCCAGGGCGTCGCCGCGTTCGGCGGACTGGTGGGCGGCGGGCTGATGGCCGGGGTCCTCGCGAAGCTGGCCAAGCCCGCCGCCGACGCGGTCGCCAAGAAGACCGGCATCCCCGCCCCGACCGTCAACCGGGCCGTCGAACTCCTCGTCCCGGTGGTCCTCGCCGTCCTCACCAAGCGCGCGGCCACCCGCAAGGGCGGGGGCCTCGGGGACCTGCTGGGCGGGGGCGGGGCGAAGAAGTAGGCCCGCCCCCCTCACACCTCCTCGAACGCCCGCACCGTCTCCTCCAGGACCTCCGCCCCGTCCCGCGCCCACAGGGCCTCGTTGAAGAGTTCGACCTCCACCGGGCCCGTGTACCCGGCCCGCTCCAGGAGGGCCGCCCAGCCCGTCAGGTCGATCGCGCCCGTGCCCAACTGGCCCCGGCCGTTGAGGACTCCGGCCGGGAGCGGGGTGGTCCAGTCGGCGAGCTGGAACGCGTGGATACGGCCCGCCGCGCCCGCGCGGGCCACCGCCGCCGGGGCCCGGTCGTCCCACCACAGGTGGTACGTGTCCACGACGACGCCCACGTGCGCGGCGGGAAAGCGCTCGGCGATCCCCAGGGCCTGGTCCAGGGTGGAGACGACGCAGCGGTCGGCGGCGAACATCGGGTGCAGCGGCTCGATCGCCAGCCGGACGCCCCGCTCCGCCGCGTACGGGACGAGGGCGCCGATCGCGTCGGCGACGCGCGCGCGGGCCCCGGGCAGGTCGCGGCCGCCCTCGGGGAGCCCGCCCGAGACCAGGACGAGGGTGTCGGTGCCGAGTGCCGCCGCCTCGTCGACCGCCGCGCGGTTGTCCGCCTCCCAGTCGTCGGCCGTGAAGAAGCCGCCCCGGCACAGGCTGGTGACGGTGAGCCCCGCGTCCCGTACGAGGGCGGCGGCGGCCCCGGTCCCGTACGCCCGCACCGGCTCGCGCCACAGGCCGACGCCGGGGACGCCGAGGCGGGCGCAGTGGGCGACGAGTTCGGGCAGCGGGAGCTGCCTGACGGTCATCTGGTTGAGGGAGAGCCGGTCGCGGTTCACCGGGCCGCCCCGTACACGGCGAGCAGGGAGCGCATCCGGGCGGCGGCGAGCTCCGGGTCGGGGAACAGGCCCAGCTCGGCCGCGAGTTCGTGGGCGCGGACGAGGTGCGGCAGGGAGCGGGCGGACTGGAGGCCGCCCGCCATCGTGAAGTGGTCCTGGTGGCCGGCCAGCCAGGCGAGGAGGACGACGCCCGTCTTGTAGTGGCGGGTCGGGGCCTCGAAGAGGTGGCGGGCGAGCGGGACGGTCGGGTCGAGGACGGCGCGGAAGCCCTCGGGGTCGCCCGCGTCGAGGTGCCGCAGCGCCTCGGCGGCCCGTGGGGCGAGCGGGTCGAACACGCCGAGCAGGGCGTCGCTGAAGCCGTGCGCGTCGCCCTCGACGAGCTCGGGGTAGTGGAAGTCGTCGCCGGTGTAGCAGCGGACGCCCGCCGGGAGGCGGCGGCGCAGCGCGACCTCGCGGCCCGCGTCGAGGAGGGAGACCTTGACGCCGTCGACCTTGCCGGGGTGGGCGGCGACGAGCTCCAGAAGGGTCCCGGTCGCGGTGTCGAGGTCCGCCGAGCCCCAGTAGCCGGTGAGGGCGGGGTCGAACATCGGGCCGAGCCAGTGCAGGATCACCGGCTCGCGCGCCTGGCGGATCAGGCGCCCGTAGACGTCGAGGTAGTCCTCCGCCGAGGCGGCGGCGGAGGCGAGCGCGCGGGAGGCCATGAGGACGGCCCGGGAGCCGGTGTCCTCGACGAGGGCGAGCTGCTCCTCGTACGCGGCGGCGACCGCCGGGAGTCCGGCGGGGCCGGTGAGCTGGTCGGTGCCCGCCCCGCAGACGATCCGGCCGCCGACGGCCCTCGCCTCGGCGGCGGAGCGGCGGATGAGCTCGGCGGCCCCCGCCCAGTCGAGTCCCATGCCGCGCTGCGCGGTGTCCATCGCCTCGGCGACGCCGAGTCCGTGCGCCCAGAGGTGCCGCCGGAAGGCGAGGGTGGCGTCCCAGTCGACGGCGGCGGGGCCGTCCGGGCTGGTGTCGGCGCACGGATCGACGACGACGTGCGCGGCGGCGAAGACGGTACGGGAAGCGGAGACGGTACGGGAGGCGGGGACGGTACGGGAAGCGGAGACGGTACGAGCGGCAGGCGCGGCCCCCGTACCCGTACGGCGTGCTCCGGGTGCTCCGGGTGCTCCGGGGTCTCCCGGGCCTTCGGTCACAGGGTCACCTCCGGGACGTCCAGGCGGCGGCCCTCGGCGGCGGAGCGGAGGCCCAGTTCAGCGAGCTGGACGCCCCGGGCGCCCGCGAGGAGGTCCCAGTGGTAGGGCTCGCCGAGGACGACATGGCGCAGGAAGAGCTCCCACTGGGTCTTGAAGGCGTTGTCGAACTCGGCGTTGTCCGGGACTTCGTTCCACTGCGAGCGGAAGGAATCCCCGGCGCCGAGCGGGAGGTCGGGGTTCCAGACCGGCTTGGGCGTGGCCGAGCGGTGCTGGACGCGGCAGCCGCGCAGTCCCGCGACGGCGGAGCCGTGGGTGCCGTCGACCTGGAACTCGACGAGTTCGTCGCGATGGACGCGGACCGCCCAGGAGGAGTTGATCTGGGCGACGGCGCCGCCCGCCAGCCCGAAGATGCCGTACGCGGCGTCGTCGGCGGTCGCCGCGTACGGCGCGCCCCGCTCGTCCCAACGGCGCGGGACGTGGGTGGCGACGTGGGCGGTGACGGTGGTGACCCGGCCGAAGAGCTCGTGGAGCACGTACTCCCAGTGCGGGAACATGTCCAGGACGATGCCGCCGCCGTCCTCCGCGCGGTAGTTCCAGCTCGGGCGCTGGGCCTCCTGCCAGTCGCCCTCGAAGACCCAGTAGCCGAACTCGCCCCGTACGGACAGGATCTCGCCGAAGAAGCCGCCGTCGACCAGGCGCTTGAGCTTGCGCAGCCCGGGGAGGAAGAGCTTGTCCTGGACGACGCCGTGGCGGACGCCGGCGGCGCGGGCGAGCCGGGCGAGCTCCAGGGCCTCGGCGAGGCCGCCGGCGGTGGGCTTCTCGGTGTAGACGTGCTTGCCGGCGGCGATGGCCCTGCGGAGCGCGTCGGGGCGGGCGGCGGTGACCTGGGCGTCGAAGTAGACCTCGACGGTGTCGTCGGCGAGGACGGCGTCGAGGTCGGTGGACCAGTCGGCGAGGCCGTACCGCTCGGCGAGGGCGCGCAGGGCGGGCTCGCGGCGGCCGACGAGGACCGGTTCGGGCCACAGGACGCGCCCGTCGCCGAGGTCGAGGCCGCCCTGTTCGCGCAGGGCGAGGAGGGAGCGGACGAGGTGCTGGCGGGTGCCCATGCGGCCGGTGACGCCGTTCATGGCGATCCGGATGGTTCTGCGGGTGGATGTCACGGCGCTGCCCTCTCCCCTGCTCACCGGCACGGCTGTGCCGCGCTTCCCCGGCCCCGTACGGTCGCCCCGGACCTGCATAGAAAGCGCTTTCTACAGGCGGTGACGCTAGCCTGCCGACATCACCGCCGACAAGGCCCTGGAGGTACGAACGCGATGACCGTCACCCTGGCGGACGTGGCCGATCGCGCGGGCGTCTCCCCGGCGACCGTCTCGCGCGTCCTCAACGGCAACTACCCGGTCGCCGCCGCCACCCGGGAGCGGGTGCTGCGCGCGGTCGAGGAGCTGGACTACGTCCCCAACGGGCCCGCGAGCTCGCTCGCCGCCGCCACCTCCGACCTGGTCGGGATCCTGGTCAACGACATCGCCGACCCCTTCTTCGGGATCCTCGCCGGGGCGGCGCAGAGCGCGATCGGCGAGCACGGCTCGGGGCGCGGCGGCGGCGAGAAACTGGCCGTGGTCTGCAACACCGGCGGCTCGCCCGAGCGCGAGCTCACCTACCTGACCCTGCTCCAGCGCCAGCGGGCCGCCGCCGTGATCCTCACCGGCGGCACCCTGGAGGACCCGGCGCACCTGGCGGCGACGGCGGCCAAGCTGGCGCGGCTCGCGGACGCGGGCACCCGGGTGGTGCTGTGCGGCCGGCCGCCGGTGCCGGGGGACACGACGGCCACGACGCTCGCCTTCGACAACCGGACCGGCGGACGGCTGCTCACCGAGCACCTGCTGGCGCTCGGGCACCGGCGGATCGGTTACGTGGCGGGGCCCGCCGACCGGACGACGACCCGGCACCGCCTGGAGGGCCACCGCGCGGCGCTGGCGGCGGCGGGGGTGCCCGAGGGGCCGGCCGTGTACGGCCGCTACGACCGCCCGTCCGGCTACGAGGCGACCGCCGAACTGCTGCGCCGCGACCCGGCGCTGACCGCCGTGGTCGCCGCGAACGACACGGTCGCCCTGGGCGTGTGCGCGGCGCTGCGGGAGCGGGGCCTGAGCGTGCCGGACGACGTCTCCGTGGCGGGCTTCGACGACCTGCCGTTCGCGCTGGACGCGGTCCCCGCCCTCACGACCGTACGGCTCCCCCTGCACGAGGCGGGCCTGCGCGCGGGCCGCCTGGCGATGGGCGCGGAGGCCACCCCGCCGGAGGGCCTGCCCCCGGTCCCGGCGGAGCTGGTGGTCCGGGGCTCTACGGGACGGCCGCGGGGGTAGCGGGCCGCTATCGTGGTGACGGACGGCACATGGAGGATGACATGGCGACCGTACTGATGGACGCTCCCAGCGCCTGGGACGCCTTGGAGGGCATTCCGCTGCCCAAGGGCTTCCGCGTAGAGATCACGGACGGAAAGATCATCATGACGCCGCGGGGCGAGCACCAGTCCGATGTCCTGATCGAGGCCGCCCCGCAGATCAAGAGGCAGCTCGCGGGTCAGGGCAAGGTCCTCTCGGACGTCATGATCGACTTTCCCCCCAGCCTCTTCGGCTACGCCCCCGACCTCGCCATCGTCGCCCCCGGCGCCGAGCGCAACAAGCGGGGCCGCTTCGAGTGGCACAGCCTGGAGGCGGTGCTGGAGATCATCTCGCTCAGCACCCGGGACAACGACTTCGAGAAGAAGCTCCGGATGTACGCGGAGTGCGCGATCCCCCTCTACGTGATCATCGACCCGTCCGAGAACGTCTGCACCGTCCACTCCTCCCCCTCCCGCACCGGCACCTACACCGAGCGGTACGAGGTCCCCTTCGGCGAGGACCTGGTGCTGCCGCTGGAGGGGCGGGAGATCGTCGTGAAGACCGGCGGCTTCCCCCGCGCCGAGGACTGAGGCCCTACTCCCCCGTCGTCAGGCCCGTCGCCGTGCTCTTGCCGCTGCCCGGGATGCCTATGAGGAGGACGGCGCCGGGGCGGGTGCCGATACCGGTGCCGGTGCCGATACCCGTGCCGATACCGGCGCGGGCACGTTACGGGGCTCGGGCGACCGTGCGCCAGCCGTTTCCGGGGCCCTGCGGGCGCCGAGGTTCACCGAGGCCAGGGCCACGCCGCCGACCAGGAGCGCGGCGGCGCACCAGCGCAGCGGGCCGACGCCCTCGCCGAGGAAGAGGGCGGCCGAGGTCATCCCGAAGACCGGGACCAGCAGGGAGAAGGGGGCCACCGAGGAGGCCGGGTGGCGGCGCAGCAGCCAGCCCCAGGCGCCGAAGCCGAAGACGGTGGTGATCCAGGCGACGTAGACGATGACCCCGGCGCCGGTCCAGTCCAGCCCGCGCAGCGCCGCGAGGTCCCGCTCGGGGCCTTCGAGGAGGAGGGAGAGGGCGAGCAGCGGCAGGACGGGGACGGTGCTGACCCAGACCATGAAGTTGAGGGCGTCGGGCGGGGCGGCCTTGCGGGTGAGGACGTTGGAGACGCCCCAGCACACGGCGGCGGCGACGATCAGGGCGAAGCCGGTGAAGGAGGCGCCCGAGGCGCCCTCGTCCACGGCGGCGACGCCGATGCCCGCCAAGGCGACACCCATGCCCAGCAGCTTGATCCGGCCCGGCCGTTCGCCGAGCGCGAGGAAGGCGAAGAGGGCGGTGAAGACGGCCTGCACCTGGAGGACCAGGGAGGACAGGCCGGCCGGGGCGCCGAGGCTCATGCCGGTGAAGAGCAGGCCGAACTTGGCGACGCCGAGGGCGAGTCCGACACCGACGATCCACTTCCACGCCACCTTGGGGCGCCCGACGAAGAAGACCGCGGGGAGGGCGGCGACGAGGAAGCGGAGGGCGGAGAAGAGCAGCGGCGGGAAGTGGTCGAGACCGATCTCGATGACGACGAAGTTGACTCCCCAGACGGCGGCGACCAGGGCGGCGAGGGCGAAGTGGGCGGGGCGCATACCGATGAGGATCACCCGGCCGAACCATGTAGCACCAGCACGGATTCCTTCATGGTTGGATGAAGGACTGCTACAGAGAGGATCCGGGTCATGCTCGATCTCGGACGTCTGCGCGCCCTGCACGCCGTCTCCGTCCACGGCAGTGTCGGCGCCGCCGCCACCGCCCTCGGCTACACCCCCTCGGCCGTCTCGCAGCAGATCGCCAAGCTGGAGCGGGAGACCCGGACGACCCTCCTCGAACGCAGCGGGCGGGGCGTCCGGCTCACCGACGACGCCCGCCAGCTCGCGGACACGGCCCAGCAGTTGATGTCGCTGGTGGAGGCGGCCGAGGTGCGCCTGGAGGAGCGCCGGGGGCTGCCCGCCGGGCGGCTCACCATCGGCTGCTTCGCGAGCGCGGCGCGCGGTCTGATGCCGCGCGCGCTCGCCGACCTGGCCCGCCGCCACCCCGAGCTGGACGCGCGCCTGTCGGAGGTCGACCCGCACCTCTCCGTGGACCTGGTCGCCCGGGGCGTGATCGACCTGGCCGTCGCGCACGACTGGGACATCGCCCCGCTCCCCGTACCGCCCGGCGTGGAGCAGGAGGTGATCGGCGACGACCGCTGCGACGTGCTCGTGCCGCGCGGGCATCCGCTGGCCGCGCGCGACGCGGTGCGGCGCGAGGAGCTGACCGGGGAGCGCTGGATCACCCAGCCGCCGGGGACGGTGTGCCACGACTGGCTGATGCGGACCCTGCGGGCGACCGGCTGCGAGCCGCTGATCGCCCATCAGGCGGAGGAGAACCACACCCAGGTCGCCCTGGTCGCCGCCGGGCTCGGGGTCGCGCTCGTGCCGCGCCTGGGCCGCGGACCGTTGCCCCCGGAGGTGGCCCCGGTGCGCCTGGACCCGGTGCCGACCCGGCGGCTGCGGGCGCTGTGGCGGGCGGGGGCGGCGCGCCGGCCGGCGATCACCGAGACCGTCCGCACCCTCCAGGAGCTGTGGCCCCAGGTGGCCTCCGCCGCCTGAGCGGTCCCGTCCGCCTCACGCGTTTCTTGCGCGGGTCCTTGACCTGGCAGTTACTTTCCGGCTATCCGTGGCTCCTTGGAAGTTTCCTTCACTCTTCCTCCCACCCAGCACGGCCGGAAGGAGCAACAGTTGCACCACCGCGCCCCCGCCCCGTCCCGTCGCACCCTGCTCACGGTGACGGCGGCGGCAGCCGTCGCCGCCGTCACCGGCGTGACCGTCCCCACGGCCCACGCCGCCCCCGCCCCCGCCCCCGTCCCCGCCGAGGAGCGGGACCGCGGCGACCGCCGCCTCCGGGAGCTCATCGCCCGGATGTCCCTCGCGGAGAAGGTCGGCCAGCTCTTCGTCATGCGGGTGTACGGGCACTCCGCCACCGACCCCGACCAGGCCGACATCGACGCCAACCTCAAGGAGATCGGCGTCCGCACCGGCGCCGAGCTCGTCGAGCGCTACCACGTCGGCGGCGTCATCTACTTCGCCTGGGCGCACAACACCCGCGACCCGCACCAGATCGCCGGGCTCTCCAACGGCCTCCAGCGGGCCGCCCTCGCCCAGGACACCCCGGTCCCGCTGCTCGTCTCCACCGACCAGGAGCACGGGATCGTCGCCCGCGTCGGCAAGCCCGCCACCCTGCTGCCCGGCGCCATGGCGCTCGGCGCCGGCGGCTCCGCCGAGGACGCCCGCGCCGCCGGCCGGATCGCGGGCGCCGAACTGGCCGCGCTCGGCATCCGGCAGGACTACGCGCCGGTCGCCGACGTCAACGTCAACCCGGCCAACCCGGTCATCGGCGTCCGCTCCTTCGGCGCCGACCCCGAGGCCGTCGCCGCCCTCGTCGCCGCCCAGGTCAAGGGCTACCAGGGGGCCGGGATCGCGGCCACCGCCAAGCACTTCCCCGGCCACGGCGACACGGCCGTCGACAGCCACAACGGGCTGCCCGTCATCACCCACACCGCCGAGGAGTGGGCGGCCGTGGACGCCCCGCCGTTCCGGGCCGCGATCCGGGCCGGCATCGAGTCGATCATGACGGCGCACATCGTCGTCCCCGCGCTCGACCCCAGCGGCGACCCCGCCACCCTCTCCCGGCCGATCCTCACCGGCATCCTGCGCGAACGCCTCGGCTTCGACGGCGTGGTGGTCACCGACTCGCTCGGCATGGAGGGCGTGCGCACCAAGTACGGCGACGACCGGGTCCCGGTCCTCGCCCTCAAGGCGGGCGCCGACCAGCTCCTCAACCCGCCGGACCTGTCCGTGGCCTGGCACGCGGTCCTGAAGGCCGTCGAGGGCGGCGAGCTGACCGAGGCGCGGCTCGACGAATCGATCCTGCGCATCCTGCGGCTGAAGCGGCGCCTCGGCCTCTTCGAGGAGCCGTACGTCTCCTCCGCCGGGGTCGACCGCACGGTCGGCACCCGGGCCCATCTGGCGCACGCCGACCGGATCGCCGAGCGCACCACGACGCTGCTGGTCAACGAGGAGGGCTTCCTCCCGCTGAGCCGCCGCACCCATCCCCGGGTGCTGGTCGTCGGCGCCGACCCGGCCTCGCCGTCCGGCACCACCGGGCCGCCGACCGGCGTCCTCGCCGCCGCGTTCACCGAACTCGGGTACACCGCGCGGGCGCTGTCCACCGGGATCACCCCGACCCCGGCGCTGATCGAGCAGGCGGTGGCCGCCTCGGCCGGGCAGGACGTCGTCGTCGTCGGCACGTACAACCTGAGCGCGACGAGCAGCCAGCTCACCCTGCTGGCGCGGCTCGCCGCGACCGGGGTGCCGGTGGTGACGGTCGCGCTGCGCAACCCGTACGACGTGGCCCGCACCACCGGGCAGCGCGCCACGCTCGCCGCGTACTCCTGGACCGACGTCGAACTGCGCGCCGCCGTCCGGGTGATCGCGGGCCGGGCGAGGCCACGCGGCCGGCTGCCGGTGGCGGTGCGCAGCGCGGCGGACCCGGAGCGGGTGCTGTACCCGGTGGGCTACGGCCTCTCGTATCGCCGATGAGCACCGCTCGCTGACCAACGGCGTGGGCCGGCACCCCCCCGTACGGGCGGGGTGCCGGCTCACGGCGTATACGGGCCTACAAGGCTTGCGGGCCTACGGGCCTACGGGCTTACGGGCTTACGGGCTTACGGGCGCAGCCCGTGCTCGCGGGTCGCGTCCTCGTCGACCGCCTTGTCGATGCGGGCGTCGAAGCGGGCCAGCGGCTTGGCCGCGGCGACCGCCGGGGCGTCGACTCCGGCCCAGGCGAGGATGCGGGCGGTGGCCTTGGCCTTCTCGGCCTCGACCAGACCGGCCACGTTGGCGCCGTGGTTGGCACCCGGCGCGTAGTACACGTAGCTGTCGCGGGCGCCCTTGCCGAGGTGGAAGGGCTCGGAGCCCCACGGGTCGTTGCCGCCGTAGACGAACAGCATCTGGTTCGCGTTCTTGCGGACCCACTGGTCCACGTCCCGCATGACCCACGGCTTGAACTTCATCGGGATCTCGCGCGGCACGAAGTTGCGCGCGGGCTGGTAGCCGTAGCGGGTCAGACCGCGCAGGTGCGGCTGCTTGATGCTGGGCGAGCCGAGCTCGGTCGCCGCCTGGTAGTAGTACGGCGTGTAGCCCTCCAGGCCCTGGTCGGTGTAGGCGGACCAGCCGGAGTAGGCGTCGATCGTGTCGTAGACGACGTCGTCGGTCGCGGTCTTCGCGTCCGGGATCTGGTCGCAGACGTCCTGGCCGTAGTACTGCCAGAAGCCCCAGACGAAGTCGAGGACGACGGCCTCGTACGCCTTGTCGACCGAGCCGATGGTGTTGAAGGTGACACCCTCGGTCTTCGCCCAGTCCGCGTACTTCTTCTCCAGCGGGGCGCGGCGCACCAGCGCCTCGCGCTGCATGGCGTTCAGGCGGTCGCGGCAGTCCTTCGTGCCGACCTTCTCGAAGAACCGGTCGTAGGCCGAGTCCTCGTTCTCCACCACGTCGTTGGGGGCCACGTAGGCGACGACGCCGTCCATGTCACGCGGGTAGAAGCGCTCGTAGTAGGTGGCCGTCATGCCGCCCTTGGAGGCGCCCGTGGAGAGCCACTTCTTGGTGTAGATCGGCTTCAGCGCGTTGAAGATGCGGTGCTGGTCGCTGGCGGCCTGCCAGATGTCCAGCTTCGACCAGTCGGCGGGCTGCGGCCGGGACGGCGTGAAGAACCGGTACTCCATGGAGATCTGGTTGCCGTCGACGATCCGGGTCGGCTCGGCCCGGCTGGGGGTGGTGCTCAGCCCGTAGCCGCTGGTGCGGAAGACGGTGGGGCGGTCCGAGTCCTTGTGCAGGACCGAGATCCGCTGCTGGAAGGTGCCGGCCCACGGGCGGCGGTGGTCGACCGGCTGCTCGTAGTTGAGGACGAAGTAGCGGTAGCCGGCGTACGGCTTCTCCTCGATCAGGCTCATCCCGGGGATCGCCAGCAGGCGGTCCTTGATGTCCGTGCTCTGCGCGTCGGCGACGGCGGTGCTGCCGGTCTCCGTGTCCGCGGCGGTGGCCACGCCCGTGGATCCGACGGTGCCTATGAGCACCGAAAGCGACACCAGCCATCTGAGCGACTTACGCATTCACCCTCCCCTTGGTTCACAACGGTGTCGTGAACCTAGCCGGGCCGACGTGCGGACCGCCAGACCCGGTTGGGCATTACATACGCTTCAGCACAGGATCCAGCCCGTCGCGACGGACCGCCCGCCGACCGTGGCGGACGCGCGCACGCAGCGGTTGAGGGCGTGCACCGTGACCGGGCCCGCCTGCCGGGCGAAGCGGCCCGAGGTCACGGCGGCCCGGCCGCCGCGCGGCTGGAGCGAGACCGCCATGGCGCGCGGGACGCCGGGCCGGGCGGCGACGACGAGCGCGCAGACGTAGTGCCGGGTGCGGAAGAGGCGCAGCTCGCCGGTGGCGAAGCCGAGGACCCGGGTGGGGCGCCCGTGGCAGACGGAGGCCGCCTCGGCCGGGCCCGCGGCGGGGCCGACGGCCACCAGGGTCCCGGCGGCGAGCAGCAGGGCGAGGACATAGCCGGACAGGCGCCGGCCCGCACCGGTCCGCCGCGCACCGCGCATCCGCGCCCCTCCCTCACGTTCTCGTCCGGTCGTCTGGATCCGTCTCTTACGTTCGTCGTACACGCTTACGACGCGGCCGGGGGCCGTTCGGTTGCCGACCGGTGGGCCCTGGACGGTTCGGTTGCCGACCGGCAGGCCCTAGACGAAGGTCGTGGCGACCAGCAGCAGGAAGACCAGCTCGGCGGCCACCTGCACGCGGAAGGCCAGCAGGCGGACCCGCTCGCGGGAGGCGGCGAGCGCGACGACCAGGCCGACGAGGGCGACCACCAGGCTCACGGTGTACAGCCAGCCCGGGTTGGAGCCGCACTCCTCGCCGTAGCCGACGCAGCGGCCGGCGTTCTCGGCGGTGAGCGCGAGGATCCCGGCGAGGATCGTGGCGGGCACCAGCAGACCGGCCGAGACCAGGGCCCAGACGTGGATCCGGCGGCGGGTGGCGGGGGCGGGAGCGGCGGGGACGGGGTTGGTCATGCCCCGATCACACCGCGCGCCGGGCCCCGGGCACATGAGCCCGGGTACTCAGATCCGCTGGTGCCCGCTCCCCCGTACCGTCCGGCCCACGGGAGCGGAAGGACCTACCGCACCGGCTCCGGCTCCGGCTCGCCCGCGTCCCCCGCGCTCTCGGGGCTCTCGGGGTTCTCGCCGATGAAGGTGCGCCACAGCCCCGCGTACACCCCGTCCCGGGCCAGCAGCTCCTCGTGGGTGCCGTCCTCGGCGACCCGGCCGTGGTCCATCACGACCACCCGGTCGGCGCGCGCCGCCGTGGTGAGGCGGTGGGCGACCACCAGGGTGGTGCGGCGGCCGGCGAGGCGGTCGGTGGCCGCGTTGACCTGCGCCTCGGTGGCCAGGTCCAGGGCGGCGGTGGCCTCGTCGAGGAGCAGCACGTCCGGGTCGACCAGCTCCGCGCGGGCCAGGGCGATCAGCTGGCGCTGGCCGGCCGAAAGGTTCCGGCCACGCTCGGCGACCTCGTGGAGATAGCCGCCGTCCAGGGTGGCGATCATGTCGTGGGCGCCGACCGCGCGGGCCGCCGCCTCCACCTGCGCGTCGCCGGCGTCCGGACGGCCGTACGCGATGGCGTCGCGGACCGTCCCGGCGAACAGGTACGCCTCCTGCGGCACGACCCCCAGCCGGTGCCGGTACGCGGTGAGGTCCAGGTCGCGCAGGTCGGTGCCGTCGGCGGTGACCCGGCCGCCCGTCGGGTCGTAGAAGCGGGCCACCAGCTTCACCAGCGTCGACTTGCCCGCACCCGTCTCGCCGACGAACGCGACCGTCTGGCCCGCCGGAATGCGCAGGTCGATGCCGGTCAGCGCGGTCTCCTCGGCGTCGCCCGCCTCGCCCCCGTACGCGAAGGACACGTCCTCGAAGGCGATCTCGCCGCGCAGCGACAGCACGTCGAGCGGGGCGTCCGCCGCGACGGTGGAGGTCGGCTCCTGGAGCAGCTCCTGCATCCGCTTGAGCGAGACCGCGGCCTGCTGGTAGCCGTCGAAGACCTGGGAGAGCTGCTGCACCGGGGCGAAGAACAGGTCGATGTAGAGCAGATAGGCGACCAGGGCGCCGGTGGTGAGCGAGCCCGCCTCGATCCGGTTCGCCCCGACGATCAGGACGGCCGCCGCGGCCACCGAGGACAGCAGCGTCACGAACGGGAAGTAGACGGATATCAGCCACTGGCCGCGCACCCGGGCCTCGCGGTACTCCACGCTGCGGGCCGTGAAGCGCTCCGCGCCCGCCCGCTCGCGCCGGAACGCCTGCACGATCCGCAGGCCCGTCACCGACTCCTGGAGGTCGGCGTTGACCCCGCTGATCCGCTCGCGGGCCAGCTCGTACGCCTTCACGCTGGCGCGCCGGAAGTAGTACGTGGCGACGGCCAGCACCGGCAGCGTCGCGAAGACGACCAGCGCCAGCTCGACGTCGAGGACGAGCAGGACGCCCATGATGCCGAAGAAGGTGACGACCGAGACGAAGGCGGTGACCAGGCCCGTCTGGAGGAACGTGGACAGCGCGTCGACGTCCGTGGTCATCCGGGTCATGATCCGGCCGGTCAGCTCGCGCTCGTAGTAGTCCAGGCCGAGCCGCTGGAGCTGCGCGAAGATCTTCAGCCGCAGCGCGTACAGGATCCGCTCGCCGGTGCGCCCGGTCATCCGGGTCTCGGCGGTCTGCGCCACCCACTGGACCAGCACCGTCAGCAGCGCCAGCGCGGAGGCGGCCCAGACGGCGCCGATCGCGAGCTGGTTCACGCCCTTGTCGATGCCGTGCCGGATGAGCACCGGCAGCAGCAGTCCGGCGCCCGCGTCCACGGCGACCAGGCCGAGGCTGATCAGCAGCGGCCTGCCGAAGCCGCGCAGCAGCCGGCGCAGCCCGTACGACTCCTCGGGGGCGACGGCGCGGCCCTCGTCGATGCCGGGGGTGTCCACGGCGGGCGGCAGCGCGGCCACGGCGGCCAGCAGCTCGGGGGTGGCGCCGGGGGCCGGCGCGTCCCGGTCGTCGGTCTCCCCGCGCACCCACAGGGCGGGGGTGATGCCCCGCTCGGCGTCGAACTCGGCGTCCAGCTCGGCCCGCAGCGTGCGGTCCTCGGGCACCTCGGCGGGCGGCGCGTGGCCGGGCGAGACGGCGCCCAGCTCGTCGGGGTCGGTGAGCAGCCGCCGGTAGAGCTCGGAGCGCTCCGCGAGCTCCTCGTGGGTGCCGAGGTCGGCGAGCCGGCCCCCGTCGAGGACGGCGATCCGGTCGGCGAGGCCGAGGGTGGAGCGGCGGTGCGCGATCAGCAGCGTGGTGCGGCCCGCCATGACGGACTTGAGGGCCTCGTGGATCTCGTGCTCGACCTTGGCGTCGACGGCCGAGGTGGCGTCGTCGAGGAGCAGCAGCCGGGGGTCGGTGAGGATCGCGCGGGCCAGCGCGATCCGCTGCCGCTGGCCGCCGGAGAGGGTCAGGCCGTGCTCGCCGACCTTGGTGTCGTAGCCCTCGGGCAGCTCGGCGATGAAACGGTCCGCCTGGGCGGCGCGGGCCGCCGTCTCGATCTGCTCCCGGGTGGCGTCGGGGACGCCGTACGCGATGTTGGCGCGGACGGTGTCGGAGAACAGGAAGCTGTCCTCGGGGACCAGGCCGACGGCGGCGCGCAGCGAGTCGAGGGTGAGCTCGCGCACGTCGCGCCCGCCGACCAGGACGGCGCCGTGGGTCACGTCGTAGAAGCGGGGCAGCAGCAGCGAGACGGTGGACTTGCCGGAGCCGGAGGCGCCGACGACGGCGACGGTCTCGCCGGGCCGGATCTCCAGCGAGAAGCCGTCCAGGACCGGGCGCCCGTCCTGGTACGCGAAGGACACGTCGTCGAACTCGACGCCGACGGGCTCGTCGGCCGGGAGCTCCTTCGTGCCGTCCGTCAGGCTCGGCTCGGTGTCGATCAGCTCCAGGACCCGCTCCACGCCGGCCCGCGCCTGCTGGCCGACGGTCAGCACCATGGCGAGCATCCGGACCGGGCCGACCAGGGACGCCAGGTAGGAGGAGAAGGCGACGAAGGTGCCGAGGGTGATCTGGCCCTGGTAGGCAAGCCAGCCGCCGAGGGCGAGGACCGCGACCTGGCCGAGCGCGGGCACCGCCTGGAGGGCGGGGGTGTACTTCGCGTTGAGCCGGATGGTGCGCAGCCGCCCGGCGAACAGCTTCCGCCCGGCCTCCCGGATCTTGCCGGTCTCCTGGTCCTCCTGGCCGAAGCCCTTGACCACGCGGACGCCGCTGACGGCCCCGTCGACGACGCCGGCGACGCTCGCGGCCTGCGCCTGCGCGTACCAGGTGGCGGGGTGGAGGCGGGTGCGGCTGCGGCGGGCGATCCACCACAGGGCGGGGGCGACGGCGACGGCGACGAGGGTCAGCGGCGGCGAGAGCACCGCCATCACGGCGAGCGATATGAGGAACAGCAGCACGTTCCCGATGGTCATCGGGAGCATGAAGAGCAGGCCCTGGATCAGCTGGAGGTCGCTGGTGGCCCGGCCGATGACCTGCCCGGTGGACAGCTCGTCCTGGCGGCGCCCGTCGAGCCGGGTGATCGTCCGGAACATCTCGGTGCGCAGGTCGTGCTGCACGTCGAGGGCGAGCCGCCCGCCGTAGTAGCGGCGCACGTACGTCAGCGCGTACACGACCACGGCGGAGGCGACGAGCAGCCCGGTCCACAGGCCGATCGAGCCGCTCTTCGCGCCGATCACGTCGTCGATGATCACCTTGGTGATCAGGGGGACGAGCGCGAGGACCGCCATGCCCGCGAGGGAGGACCCCAGCGCGAGCACCACGTTCGCCTTGTAGCGCCACGCGTAGCCGGTCAGCCGGCGCGCCCAGCCCCGCTCCCCCGTCTGTCCCTGCCCCACCGCCGCCACGTGGCGCCTCCCGTCCGTGCTGCTCTACCGGAAGGGCCAACGCGGGCGACGTGCGATTTCATCCCGCCGCAACAAAGTGGCGGGAGGGGCTCACAGGTGCGTGGGCTCGAACATGCGCAGCAGGGCCGGCAGGACCACGACCGAGGGGCCGGGGGTCTTCAGGGCCGCCGCGAGGTCGTCCGTGAGGGTCTCCGGGGAGGACAGGGTGCCCGGCACGCCGAAGGAGGCGGCGAGGGCGACGAAGTCCGGCCGGGCCAGCTCGGTGGCGGTGGCCTCGCCGAAGGCGTCCGTCATGTACTCGCGCAGGATGCCGTAGCCGCCGTCGTCGACGATCAGCCAGGTGACGTCGAGGCCGTACTGCCTCGCGGTCGCCAGCTCCGCGATCGAGTACATGGCGCCGCCGTCGCCGGAGACCGCGAGGACCGGGCGGCTCGGGTCGGCCGCCGCCGCGCCGAGGGCCGCCGGGAAGCCGTAGCCGAGGCCGCCGGCGCCCTGCGCGGAGTGCATGGTGTTGGGGTGGCGGGCGTCGAAGGCGGACCAGGCCCAGTACGCCAGGATCGTCATGTCCCAGAAGCTCGGCGCGGTGTCCGGCAGCGCCGCCCGGACCGCGTCCACGATCCGCCGCTCCAGGCCCAGGTCCTGGGCGTCGAGCCGCTCCCGCACCTTGCCGAGGACGGCGGCGACCCGCTCGGGCGCCGTCGGGTCGGGGCGCTCCGGGACCGTCTCCAGGAGGGCCTGGAGGGCGAGCCGGGCGTCGGCGTGGATGCCGAGGGCCGGGTGGTTGGACTCCAGCTTCCCGGGGTCGGCCTCGATCTGGATCACCCGGCCGCGCGGGGCGAAGGTGTGGTAGTTCGAGGACAGCTCGCCGAGGCCGGAGCCGACCACCAGGAGGACGTCCGCGTCCTCCAGGAAGTCGGTGGTGTGCCGGTCCTCCAGCCAGGACTGGAGGGACAGCGGGTGCTCCCAGGGGAAGGCGCCCTTGCCGCCGAAGGTGGTGACCACGGGGGCGTTCAGGCGCTCCGCGAGCGCGAGGAGCTTGCCGGAGGCGTCGGCGCGGACGACTCCGCCGCCCGCGATGACCGCGGGCCGCTCGGCGCGGGCCAGCAGGTCGGCGGCGACGGCCGTCAGCTCGGGGCGCGGGACGACCTCCTCGGGCGTGGCGTCCATGGCGGTGACGACGGGCAGCGCCGTCTCGGCGAGGAGCACGTCCTGCGGGATCTCCACCCACACGGGCCCGTGCGGGGCGGTGAGCGCGGACTCCCAGGCGGCGGCGATCGCGGACGGGATCTGGGACTGGGTGCGCACGGTGTGGACGGACTTCACGATGTCCCGGAAGGACGCCTGCTGGTCGCGCAGCTCGTGCAGATAGCCGTGCCGGCCGCCGCCGAGCCCGGCGACCGGGACCTGGCTGCCGATGGCGAGGACGGGCGCGGAGGCGGCGGCGGCCTCCTGGAGGGCGGCGAGCGACATCAGGGCGCCGGGGCCGGTGGAGAGCAGCAGCGGGGCCGCCTCGCCGGTGACGCGGCCGTACGCGTCGGCGGCGAAGCCCGCGTTGTTCTCGACGCGCAGGCCGACGTAGCGCAGGGCGGAGCGGCGCAGGGCGTCGAACATGCCGAGGGCGTGCTGGCCGGGGAGGCCGAAGACGGTGGTGGCGCCGAGCCCGGCGAGGGTCTCGACGACGAGGTCGCCGCCGTTGCGCCCGGCGGGCGGGTTGAGGGCGGCCTCGGTCTGGGCGGCGGTGGGGCGCAGCACGAGGTCGTGGTCGTGGGTCATGAGGTCCCTTGGCGTGGCTCGGTGGTCGGGTGCGGCCCGGTGGAGGGGGCGGGGTGATCGTTCCGTCCCGCGGAACGATCACCCACACCGCCCTCGTGGCGCTACTTGGCCTCGCGGCTCGCGGCGATCTGGCGGGACATGATCGTCGTCAGCTCGTACGCGGTGTGGGAGGCGGCGACGGCGGTGATCTCGGCGTGGTCGTACGCGGGGGCGACCTCGACGACGTCGGCGGAGACCAGGTTGCAGGAGGACAGGCCGCGCAGGATCTCCAGGAGCTCGCGGGAGGTCATGCCGCCCGCCTCGGGGGTGCCGGTGCCGGGCGCGTGGGCCGGGTCGAGGCAGTCGATGTCGATGGAGATGTACAGCGGGCGGTCGCCGATGCGCTGGCGGAGCTGGTCGGCGACCTCGTCGGCGCCGCGGCGGTAGATGTCGGCGGAGGTGACGATGCCGAAGCCCATCTTCTCGTCGTCGGTGAGGTCCTGCTTGCCGTACAGCGGGCCGCGGGTGCCGACGTGGGAGAGGGCGGAGGTGTCGAGGATGCCCTCCTCGACGGCGCGGCGGAACGGGGTGCCGTGGGTGTACTCGGCACCGAAGTACGTGTCCCAGGTGTCGAGGTGGGCGTCGAAGTGGAGCAGGGCGACGGGGCCGTGCTTCTTCGCGACCGAGCGCAGCAGGGGCAGCGCGACGGTGTGGTCGCCGCCGAGGGTCATCATGCGGGCGCCGGTGGCGAGCAGGTCGTCGGCGGCGGCCTCGATGGTCTCGACGGCCTCGTTGATGTTGAACGGGTTGGCCGCGATGTCGCCGGCGTCGGCGACCTGGGCGAGCGCGAACGGGGAGGCGTCCTGCGCCGGGTTGTAGGGGCGCAGCAGGCGGGACGCCTCGCGGATGGCGTTGCCGCCGAAGCGGGCGCCGGGGCGGTAGGAGACGCCGCTGTCGAAGGGGATGCCGACCACGGCGACGTCGGTGGTGCCGACCTCGTCGAGCCGCGGCAGCCGGGCGAACGTCGCGGGACCGGCGTACCGCGGGACGCGGGACGAGTCGGTCGGGCCGCGGAAGGCGTTCTGGTCGCTGCTGCTCATGGTCGGGTCCTCCTGGGGTGTATCGGTGGTTCCGGCGGGCCCCGGGTCACGGGGCCCGCCGGGCGTCTGCGACGCGGCCGCCGTCAGGCGGTCGCGGGTGCCGGGACCGCGGGGTCGGGCTCGGCGGGGGTGTCCTGGCCGGCCAGCCGGGCGCGCCAGTTCGCGAGCACGGCGGCGTCCGTGGGGCGGGTCGCCAGGGAAACGATCACATAGACGGCGAACGAGGCCAACAAACCATAGTAAACAGGCTCATTTGCCAGGATTCCGTAAGTCCACATCAGGCCGATCACGGCCAGCCCGCCGACACCGACCGCGGCGAGCGCGCCCTGGGCGGTGCCGCGGCGCCAGAGCAGCCCGCCGAGGATCGGCACGAGCAGCCCGGCGACCAGCAGGTTGTAGGCGACGGTGAGGGCCTGGACGACGTCGTTGAGGGCGATGGCGATCCCGATGACGGCGATGCCCATGATCAGGATGAAGAGCCGGTTCCCCTTCACTTCGTCGTGGTCGCCCGCCTCGCCCCCGTCCCGCTTCGCCACGGCTCCGCGCAGACGTGACCAGATGTCGTTGTTGGCGACGGTGGCGCAGGCGATGAGGGCGCCGGAGGAGGTCGACATGACGGCGGCGAGCGCGGCGGCGAGGACCAGGCCCCGGACGCCCATCGGCAGCTCGTCCTTGACGATGGTGGCGAAGGCGTCGTCGGCGCTGGGCAGGTTCGGGTACATGACCTTGGCGGCGGTGCCGATGACGGCGCCGGCCAGCGCGTACACGAGGCAGTAGGTGCCGGCGACGGTGCCGCCCCACTTGGCGACCTTGTCGGTGCGGGCGGTGAAGACGCGCTGCCAGATGTCCTGGCCGATCAGCATGCCGAAGGTGTAGATCAGCACGTACGTGAAGATCGTCTCGCCGCCGATGCCGAGCGGCTCGAAGTACGCGGTGGGCAGCGCGGCCTTCATCTCGGCGAAGCCGCCCGCCTTGACGACGGCGATCGGCAGCAGCAGGAGCAGCACGCCGATGGTCTTCACGACGAACTGCACCATGTCGGTGATGGTGATGGACCACATGCCGCCGAGCGTCGAGTAGGCGACGACGATGGCGCCGCCGAGGACGATCGCGAGCGTGCGGGGCAGGTCGAAGAGGACGTCGAAGATGGTCGCGTAGGCGATCGTCGAGGTGACGGCGAGCATCAGCGTGTAGGCCCACATCACCACACCCGAGATCACCCCCGCCTTGCCGCCGTACCGCAGGTCGAGCATCTCGGAGACGGTGTAGACCTTCAGGCGCGCGATCCGCGCGGAGAAGAACACCGACAGGGCGAGCAGCCCGAGGCCGATGGTGAAGACCATCCAGGCGCCGGAGAGCCCGTACTTGTAGCCGAGGCCGACGCCGCCGATGGTGGAGGCGCCGCCGAGGACGATCGCGGCCATCGTGCCGGAGTACATCCAGGGCCCGAGGCGGCGTCCGGCGACCAGGAACTCGCTCTTGGACTTGGCGCGGCGCATGCCCCACCAGCCCATCGCCAGCATCCCGGCCAGATACAGGACGATCACTGTGTAGTCGACGGCCATGGGGCCCTCCTTCGCGCACCTCGGTGGCGTGTCGTGCGGGGGATGTGACCGGAGGCTGGTCGCGGGGACATCCGCCCGTACCCGCGGCCTCCGGATGGCACGACAGTAGGTGGCCGGAATGCGACGCTGAAGTGTACGTTTCCTCCACTGTTCACCTGTCAGCTGTGCGAAAGGTCCAGGCCGTGCCCGCACCGGAGCCCGCCCCGCCCACACCCCCCGTCCCGCTGACGGCCCTGCTGGCCCGCGCCGAGCTCGGCCTGCGGCTGCTGGCGGGCCCCCGGGAGGCCGCGCTGCACTGGGTGCACACCTCCGAGATGGCCGACCCGTACCCGTACCTGCTCGGCGGCGAGCTGCTGATGACGGCGGGCGTGCAGCTCAGCGACCCGGCGCGCTATGTGGCCCGGGTGGTCGAGGCGGGGGCGGCGGCGCTGGGCTTCGGCGTGACCCCGGTGTACGACACGGTGCCCGCGGCCCTCGTCGAAGCCTGCGAGCGGCACGGCCTGCCGCTCCTCGAAGTGCCGCCCGCGACCCCCTTCACCGCGGTCGCGCGCGCCCTGTGGCGGCTGATGGCCGAGGCCCGCACCACGGAGCTGCGCCGGGTCAGCGAGGCCCAGCGGTCGCTGGCCGCCGCCGCCGCCCGGCCCGCCCCGGTCCCGGCGGTGCTGAGCGCCCTCGCGGCCCGGCTCGGCGGGCGGGCGGTCCTCCTCGCGCAGGACGGCACGGAGTCGGCGTCGGCCGGCCGCGAGCTCCCGGCCGGCGCGGCCCGCGCCCTCGCCGACCTGGCCGGGGTGGTCGGCCCGCGCCCCGGCGGCCCGGCGACGGCGAGCGGCGACGGGGCGGGGCTGCGGCTCACCGCGTACGCGCTGGGCGGCGAGAACAACCTGACCCTCGGCGTGGCGACGGAGGCGCGCGAGCCGGGCGACCACACGATCGCGGGGGTGGCGGTCGTCCTGCTGTCCCTGCTCACCGCCCCGCACCGGGCGGCCGACGTGACGGCCCGGGACACCGCCCTGACCCGCCTCCTGCTGGGCGCCGCCCCGGCCGAGGCGCTCGGCCCCGGCCCCTGGACCGTGGTCCACGCCCGGGGCGGCGACGGCACCCCGTTCGCGGCGACGAGCCTGGCGGCGGCCCTGGGCACCCCCCTGATGGACCCGGGAGCCGACGACGGCGGGGAGGGGTCCGGGGGCGGAGCGGGGGTGGGGGTGTCCGGACGTGGCGGCGCCCGGAGCGAGCGAAGCGAAGCGGAGGACGCAGTCCGGACACCCCCACCCCCGCGGAGCCCGCGGACCCCGGGGACCCCGCAGGACCAGGAGACCCCCGTCCGCCTGGTCCTGCCGCCCACCGCCCCGCTCACCCCCCAGCCCGGCTGGACCTTGGGCGCCGCCGCCCCCGCCGCACCCGACGCCCTGACCGCCGCCGACGCCCAAGCGGCCCGCGCCCTGCGCCGCGCCGAGGCGACCCGGACGCCCCTGGTGCGGCACCGGGCCTCGGGCCTGGCCGGGCTGATGGACGAGGACGAGGCCGCCGCGTACGCCCGCGAGCTCCTCGCCCCGCTGACCCCGCCGCTCGCCGAGACCCTCCGGACCTGGCTGTCGCTGCACGGCAGCTGGGACCGGACGGCGACGGCGACGGGCCTCCACCGCAACACGGTCCGCCAGCGCATCGCCCGCTGCACGGCGCTCCTCGCCCGCGACCTGGACGACCCTGACGTACGGATGGAACTGTGGTTCGCCCTCAGATGAGCCGGACGGACCGGAGAGGCCAGGGGATCACCACAGCTTGTTGACGGCGGTGGTGGCCGTGGTCTTGAACCCGGCCAGCGGCGCGTCCTTCAGGTCGCCCATCTGCCCCCACCGCACGAAGGTGACGGTCTTGCCGTCGCGCCCCACGGCGAACAGGTGGATGTCGGTGTTGCCGACCTGCGGGTCGGCGGTGTCCAGGCTGTAGACCCAGGCGCCCTCCTCCACGGCGAGCTTGCCGTGGAAGGCGCTGACGGCCTTCAGGCCAGGGTTCTGCTTCTCCAGCACCGGGCCGCAGCCGGCGAGGGAGGTCCGCAGCGTGTCGACCAGCTTCACGGCCTCGGCCTCGGTGCGGGCGACCGTGGTGATCTGGACGCCGTTGGTGTCGAGCTCGGTGCGGAACTCGCGGTAGCGGCTGTTCTGCGCCGGGATCTTGTACGGGGCGCAGAGGGCGCCGCCGTTCTCCGGGACGCCGCCGAAGACCTGGGTCGCGGTCCACGGCGTCGCCGACCGGGGCATCTGGGAGGCGGCGAGGAAGGCGGGCTGGGCGGCGGCCTGCGCCGGGGCCGTGGCGAGGGCCGCGAGGCCCAGGGCGGCGGTGGCGCAGGCGGCGAAGGCGGTACGGAGCTTGCTCATGCTGGTGGATCCCCCGTCGGGTGGTTCGGTCGATTGCCCCACCAGCGTCGGCCCGCCGCCCGGCGCCCCGCAACGCTCTCGCGCCGTCCCCCGTCCCGGAACCATTCCACCCCCGCTGACGTGCAAGAACGTGAAGGGTGGGACGCAGGGCCGAGGGGGATGGAATGCCGAAGGACGCCGCCGTCGAGGAGTTCGCGCGGCTCGTGCGCGCGCTGAAGGCGCGCGACGGGAGGAGCTACGAGGCGCTGGGGAGGCGGCTGAGCGTCAGCGCGTCCACCCTCCACCGCTACTGCTCCGGCGCGACCGTCCCCGAGGAGTTCGCCGTGGTCGAGCGCCTCGCCCTGCTGTGCGGGGCGGACGAGGAGGAGCGGCGGGCCCTGGAGACGGCCTGGACCCGCGCGGACGCGACACGCCGCCCCCCGGCGCCGGAGCCGGGCGCGGCGGACGGCGCGGCGGGCGACGCGACTAGCGGCGCGGAGCCCGGACCCGACCCGGAGCCCGCGCCCGAGCCCGCACCGCCCGCCCCCAACCCCCCGCCCGAGCGGCGGAGGCGCCGGTGGGGCCGGGTGGGCGTGATCGCCGGGGCGCTGGCGTCCGTGGCGGCGGTGACACTCGGCGCCGTACTCCTGCCCGGGACGGCCCGGAAGGGGACGGCCACGCCCCAGGCGAAGGCATCGGCGACGGCGACGGCGACGGCGACGGCGACGAAGTCCCAGTCGCCCCCCGCCCCCACACCACTCCCACTGACCTGGACGGTCGCCTCCGACCTCTGGCAGAACGGCTGCGGCCACACCTACCTCGTGGACCGGACGCCCCCGCCCCCGCCGGAGCCGGCCGACGCGCGGCGCTGGGCGGCGGCGCGGGGGGCCGTGGACGGCGGGGAGACGCTGGTGCGGGTGTCGGTGCAGGGCAAGGGCGCGGCGGCGGTGGTGCTCCAGGCCCTGCACGTGCGGGTGGTGGACCGGGGCACGCCGCCGTCCTGGGCGGCGTACCGGATGGACGGCGGGTGCGGCGGCGCCGTCACGCCGCGCCGCTTCGAGGTGGACCTGGACCGGCCGCGTCCGGTGGCGCGGTCGCTGGACGGCTACGACGCCTCCGGGCAGGAGGGCAGGACGCTCCCGGCGGTCTCCTTCCCGTACGCCGTCAGCGTGACCGACCCGGAGGAGCTGCTGGTGTCCGCCCGGACGGCGGGGTGCGACTGCCGCTGGTATCTGGAGCTGGAGTGGAGCTCGGAGGGGCGCCGGGGCACGGTCAGGATCGGCGACGAGTCCGGCGCGCCGTTCCGGACGAGCGGGGCGGCCGGCCGCCCCTCGTACACGTACGACTCCACCCGCCGGACCTGGATCACAGACCCGGAGTCTGGACAGGCCGGGTGACCGCTGGGTAACTTCAATCAGGACACACTGAGCAAGCGCTTAGCCAGCCGGCCGCCCGCACACCGGAGGAGACGCACCGTGCGCCGTACCGTATTCAACGAGGACCACGAGGCGTTCCGGGAGACCATCCGCGCCTTCATCGAGGCCGAGGTCGTCCCGGTCTACGACGAGTGGTTCGCGGCCGGCCAGGCCCCCCGCGACTTCTACGACAAGCTCGGCGAGCTCGGCATCTTCGGCATCAACGTGCCGGAGGAGTTCGGCGGCGCCGGCCTGGACACCCACAAGTTCGAGGCCGTCCTCTACGAGGAGACCTCCCGCGCGGGCGTCCAGTTCGGCGGCTCCGGCGTGCACGTGCTGCTGGCCCTCCCGTACATCAAGATGCTCGCCACCGACGAGCAGAAGAAGCGCTACCTGCCGAAGTTCGTCACCGGCGAGGAGATGTGGGCGCTCGCCATGACCGAGCCGGGCACCGGCTCCGACGTCGCGGGCATGAAGACCACCGCCAAGCTCTCCGAGGACGGCACCCACTACGTCCTCAACGGCGCCAAGACCTTCATCACCGGCGGCGTCCACGCCGACCGCGTGATCGTCTGCGCCCGCACCTCCGCCCCCTCGGCCGAGGACCGCCGCTTCGGCATCTCCCTCTTCGCCGTGGACACCAAGTCCGAGGGCTACTCGATCGGCCGCAAGCTGGACAAGCTCGGCCTGCGCACCTCGGACACCGCCGAGCTGGCCTTCGTCGACGTGAAGGTCCCCGTCGAGGACCTCATGGGCGAGGAGGGCAAGGGCTTCTCCTACCTCGGCCACAACCTGGCCTCCGAGCGCTGGGGCATCGCCTTCGGCGCCTACGCGCAGGCCAAGGCCGCCATCCGGTTCGCCCAGCAGTACGTCACGGACCGCACGGTCTTCGGCAAGACGGTCGCCTCCTTCCAGAACACCAAGTTCGAGCTGGCCGCCTGCCAGGCCGAGGTCGACGCCGCCGAGGCCGTCGCCGACCGCGCCCTGGAGGCCCTGGACGCGGGCGAGCTGACCCCCGCCGAGGCCGCCAGCGCCAAGCTGTTCTGCACCGAGGTCGCGCACCGCGTCATCGACCGCTGCCTCCAGCTGCACGGCGGCTACGGCTACATGAACGAGTACCCGATCGCCCGCCTCTACGCCGACAACCGCGTCAACCGCATCTACGGCGGCACCAGCGAGATCATGAAGTCGATCATCGCGAAGTCGATGGGCCTGTAAGTAGGTGCCCGAACCGCACACGGCACTGGATGCCCTGCTCGATCTGCTCGACCCGGAGCGGATCGAGCGGGACATCTTCCGGGGCGAGTCCCGCCGGTCGATCGTCCCCCGCGTCTTCGGCGGCCAGGTGGCCGCCCAGGCGCTGGTGGCGGCCGGCCGCACGGTCCCGCCCGACCGCCTCGCCCACTCCCTCCACGCGTACTTCCTGCGCGCCGGGGACCCGGGCGCGCCGATCGTCTACACGGTCGACCGCATCCGCGACGGCCGCTCCTTCACCACCCGCCGGGTGGTCGCCGTCCAGCACGGGCAGCCGATCTTCCACCTCTCCGCGTCCTTCCAGACGTACGAGGAGGGCCTGGACCACCAGACGGACATGCCGCCCGCCCCGGACCCGGAGTCCCTGCCGACCGCGGCCGAGATGCTGCCCCGCCACCTCCCCGCCGAGGTCGCGAGCCGCCTGATCGAGGCCCGCGCCGCCGTGGACCTCCGCTACGCCGAGGTCCCCCCGTGGGGCACGGTCGGCCGGCCCCGCGAGCCCCGCTCCCAGGTCTGGTTCCGCGCCAACGGCAAACTGGCCGACGACCCCCTCCTGCACATCGCCCTCGCGACCTACGTCTCCGACATGACGCTCCTCGACTCCGTACTCCTGGCCCACGGCCGGGGCGGCTGGGCCGTCGGCGACGTCGTCGGGGCGTCCCTGGACCACGCCATGTGGTTCCACCGCCCCTTCCGGGCCGACGAATGGCTGCTGTACGACCAGGAGTCGCCCACCGCCTCCGGCGGCCGGGGCCTGGGCCAGGCCCGGATCTTCACCCAGGACGGCCGGCTCGCCATCTCGGTCATCCAGGAGGGTGTCGTTCGCGTCCCGCGCCCATGACCGGACATACCGTCCGATCATGGCGGAGAACGGCGAGAGCACCTTCACAGTGATCGTGGCGGCGATGGCCAACCTCGGCATCGCCGTCGCCAAGGCCGTCGCCGGTGTGATCAGCGGCTCCAGCGCGATGCTGTCGGAGGCGGCGCACTCCCTCGCCGACACCGTCACCGAGTTCATGCTGCTGACCGCCCTCAAGCGCAGCGAGAAGCCCGCCGACGAGGACCACCCGCTCGGCTACGCCAACGAGCGCTACGTCTGGGCGATGCTCGCGGCCGTCGCCACCTTCGTCGGCGGCGCCGTCTTCTCCCTCTACGACGGCATCCACACCCTCGTCGAGGGCGAGGAGGTGGGCGACCCCCTGATCTCGTACATCGTCCTGGGCGTCGCCTTCCTCCTGGAGGGCTTCAGCCTGCGCACCGCCGTCAAGCAGGTCCAGGCCGAGGCGAGCCGCATGCGAACCCCCTTCTCCCGCTACCTCCGGCTGACCCCCGACACCACCGTCAAGGCGGTCGTGATGGAGGACTCGGCCGCCCTCGCCGGACTGCTGCTCGCGGCGGGCGGCCTGCTGGGCGTCGAGATCACCGGCTCCAGCGTCTGGGACGGCGTGGCGTCCATCCTCATCGGCCTCCTCCTCGTCTACGTGGCCTGGGTGCTGGGCCACGCCAACGCCGAACTCCTCATCGGCCGCCCGCTCCCCCGCCCCATGCGGCAGGGTGTCCGCGAAGAACTGCTCGCCGTGGACCACGTGGTCGGCGTCCTGGACCTGACGACGCTGATCCAGGGCCCGGACGAGGTGATGATCGCGGCGAAGGTCGACTTCCGCGACGTGTCCACCGCCGCCGACGTGGAACGCGCCTGCGAGACGGCCGAGGCCCGCCTCCGCGCCCGCTTCCCGGCGATCCGCCGCGTCTACCTCGACCCGACCCCGGGCCGCACCCAGCAGCCGGACGCGAGGGGGCCGGAGCCGGAGCGGGGGTAGAGGTGTCCGGACGTGGCGGCGCCCGTAACGAGCGAAGCGAAGTGAAGGTCGCAGTCCGGACACCTCTGCCCCCGCGGAGGTTCCGGCCCCCGCCCCACCACGGGTTTCGGCCGGCTCAGGCCGTGAGGCCCGCCGCGTCCAGCACGTACGCCGTCATCGGCTCGTAGAACCGCGGGTCCACCACGTGGTCGTCCAGCGGCACCGTGACCTGCATGGTCCCCTCCGCCTCCGCCAGGAACAGCGCCGGGTCGTTGCAGTCCGCGTACCCCACCGAGTCGATCCCCCGCTGCGCCGCCCGCCCGGCCCACCCGTGGTCGGCGACCACGAGGTCCGGCGCGGCCTCGCCGGACGCGGCCAGCGCGTCCAGGACCGCGTTCATGGGCTCCGGCGAGTGCGTGTGCCACAGGCTGGCGCCCCGCTCGAAGACGGCGACGTCGGCGAACTGCACGACGTACCCCTCGTCGGCGGTCAGCCCGCCGGGGATCCGCACGATGTCGCAGCCCCGGGCGCGCAGCGCGGCGGCGACCCGGCTGTGGGCGTCGATCAGGGCGCCGGGGTGGCCGGTCGCGAACAGCACCCGCTCCTTGGCCGCGGCGGCCTTGGCGAGCCGGGCGGCCATGCGGTCCAGGGCGCCGACGGTCAGCTCGGGGTCGATGGTGTCCTGCCCGGCGCGGTGCGCCGGGTCGTCGACGACGCCGCAGCGCTCGGCCATCACGGCGAGCACGTCCTGCTCGTCGGTCCAGCGGTCGCCGAACTCCAGGCCGAGCCAGTAGTGCCGGTCGCCGTTGGCGAGGCTGCGGTAGTGCGCCAGGTTGTTGTCGCGGGGCGTGGCGACGTCGCCCGCGATGCGGGTCCGGACGAGGTGCTCGACTAGGGCGGGGCGGCTGAGTATCGGCATGGGGGCCATTGTGCCGTGACGGGGTACGGGCGCGCCTGGAACCCGGCGCCCTACGGGGTCCGCGTCCGGAACCCGGCGCCCGGCGAGGCGCGGGCGCGCCCGGAACCCGGTGGCCGACGGGGTACGGGCGCTCCGCGGGGGCAGGGGGTGTCCGGACTGCGACCTCCGCGTCGCTTCGCTCGCTCCGGGCGCCGCCACGTCCGGACACCCCCTGCCCCCGCTCCGCACCCGTACCCCTCCCCGCCGTCGTCGGCGTCAGGCCAGGGAGCCGAAGGCCCCGTGGGCGAGCGCGCGCAGGAGGCGTTCGGTGTCGGTGCGGCCCAGCGGAGCGCCGAGGTGCGGGGTCGAGTTGAGGAGGCCGAAGACGGCGTGGACGGCGGCGCGGGCCTCGGGTTCGGGGGCGGCCGGGTACAGGTCGCGGACGACGGCGACCCAGAGCTCGACGTACTGCCGCTGGAGCTGCCGGACCCGCTTGCGGTCCTCGTCCTTGAGCCGGTCGAGCTCGCGGTCGTGGAGGGTGATCAGCGGCCGGTCGTCGAGGGCGAAGTCGATGTGGCCGTCGATGAGGGAGCCGAGGAGGGCGCGGGGGTCCCCGGCGGACTCGGCGACCCGCAGCCGGCCGCCGTCGAGGAGGCGCTCGCTGATGCCGACGAGCAGCTCGGCGAGCATCGCGTCCTTGCCGGGGAAGTGGCGGTAGAGCCCGGGGCCGCTGATGCCGACGGCTGCTCCTATCTCGTCCACTCCCACGCCGTGGAAGCCGCGCTCGGCGAAGAGGCGGGCGGCCTCCTTGAGGATCTGCTCGCGTCGCGTCGGGGCGTCGGTCCGTCCGGTCGGGGTCGGCGTCGTGGTCATGGATTCGATTCTAGACAACCCCGTTAGCGCTCGTTAACCTGAAGCCCTACGCGTTAACGCTCATTAACCAAGCGGACCGAGTGGACCGAGCAAGGGAGCTCGACGGATGCAGCAGGCACCTGTGCTGACGAGTGCGGCGGACCCCGCCTCGCCGGCCTGGCAGGCCAACGAGGCGGCCCACCACGAGCTGGCCGCCACGCTCCGCGCCAAGCTGGCCGCCGCCGCGCTGGGCGGCGGCGAGAGGGCCAGGGCCCGGCACACCGCGCGCGGCAAGCTGCTGCCCCGGGACCGGGTGGACACCCTGCTCGACCCGGGCTCGCCCTTCCTGGAGCTGGCCCCGCTCGCGGCGAACGGGATGTACGGCGAGCAGGCCCCGGCGGCCGGGGTGGTCGCGGGCATCGGCCGGGTGAGCGGGCGCGAGTGCGTGATCGTGGCGAACGACGCGACCGTCAAGGGCGGCACGTACTACCCGATGACGGTGAAGAAGCACCTGCGGGCGCAGGAGGTGGCGCTGGAGAACCGGCTCCCCTGCCTCTACCTGGTGGACTCGGGCGGCGCGTTCCTGCCGATGCAGGACGAGGTGTTCCCGGACCGGGAGCACTTCGGGCGGATCTTCTACAACCAGGCCCGGATGTCCGGCGCGGGCATCCCGCAGATCGCGGCGGTCATGGGCTCGTGCACGGCCGGCGGGGCGTACGTGCCGGCGATGAGCGACGAGGCCGTGATCGTCCGGAACCAGGGCACGATCTTCCTCGGCGGCCCGCCGCTGGTGAAGGCGGCGACCGGCGAGGTCGTGACGGCGGAGGAGCTCGGCGGCGGCGAGACGCACTCCCGGATCTCCGGCGTCACCGACCACCTCGCGGAGGACGACGCGCACGCCCTGCGGATCGTGCGGAACATCGTGGCGACCCTCCCGGAGCGCGGCCCGCTGCCCTGGGCGGTGGAGCCGGCCGAGGAGCCGAAGGTGGACCCGGCGGGGCTGTACGGGGCGGTGCCGGTCGACTCGCGGACGCCGTACGACGTGCGCGAGGTGATCGCCCGGGTCGTGGACGCCTCCCGCTTCCAGGAGTTCAAGGCGGAGTACGGGCAGACGCTGGTCACCGGCTTCGCCCGGATCCACGGGCACCCGGTCGGCATCGTCGCCAACAACGGCATCCTGTTCGCGGAGTCGGCGCAGAAGGGCGCGCACTTCATCGAGCTGTGCGACCAGCGCGGCATCCCGCTGGTCTTCCTTCAGAACATCACCGGCTTCATGGTCGGCAAGGCGTACGAGCACGGCGGCATCGCCAAGCACGGCGCCAAGATGGTGACGGCGGTGGCCAGTACGCGGGTGCCCAAGCTGACGGTGGTGGTGGGCGGTTCGTACGGCGCGGGCAACTACTCGATGTGCGGCCGGGCGTATTCGCCGCGCTTCCTGTGGATGTGGCCGAACGCCAAGATCTCGGTGATGGGCGGCGAGCAGGCCGCCTCGGTCCTCGCCACGGTCAAGCGCGACCAGCTCGGCGACGCGTGGAGCGCCGAGGAGGAGGACGCCTTCAAGGCGCCGATCCGCGAGCAGTACGAGACGCAGGGCAGCGCCTACTACGCCACCGCCCGGCTCTGGGACGACGGGGTCATCGACCCCATGGAGACCCGGCAGGTCCTCGGCCTCGCCCTGACCGCCTGTGCCAACGCGCCCCTGGGTGACCCCCAGTTCGGCGTCTTCCGGATGTGAAGGGCCCCCAGGAGATGCAGCAGATGTTCGACACCGTCCTCGTCGCCAATCGCGGCGAGATCGCCGTCCGGGTCATCCGCACGCTGCGGGAGCTGGGCGTCCGCTCGGTCGCCGTCTACAGCGACGCGGACGCCGACGCCCTGCACGTACGGGAGGCGGACACGGCGGTGCGGATCGGGCCGCCGCCGGCCGCCGAGTCGTATCTGAGCGTGCCGGCGCTGCTCGACGCGGCCCGGCGCACGGGCGCGCAGGCCGTGCACCCGGGGTACGGGTTCCTCGCGGAGAACGCCGGGTTCGCACGGGCGTGCGCGGCGGCGGGCCTGGTCTTCATCGGGCCGTCCGCCGAGGCGATCGCGCTGATGGGCGACAAGATCCGGGCCAAGGAGACGGTGAAGGCGGCGGGCGTGCCCGTCGTGCCGGGCGCCGCCGACCCCGACATCGTGGACGCCGCCCGGGAGCTGGGCGCGCCGGTGCTGCTGAAGCCGAGCGCGGGCGGCGGCGGCAAGGGGATGCGGCTGGTGCGGGACCTGTCGGTCCTGGAGGAGGAGATCGCGGCGGCGCGGCGCGAGGCGCGGTCCTCGTTCGGCGACGACACGCTGCTGGTGGAGCGCTGGATCGACCGGCCGCGGCACATCGAGATCCAGGTCCTGGCGGACGCGCACGGCAACGTGGTGCACCTGGGCGAGCGGGAGTGCTCGCTGCAGCGGCGGCACCAGAAGGTCATCGAGGAGGCGCCGAGCGTCCTGCTGACACAGGAGCTGCGGGCGTCGATGGGCGCGGCGGCGGTGGAGGCGGCGCGGTCCTGCGGTTATGTGGGCGCGGGCACGGTCGAGTTCATCGTGCCGGGCGGCGACCCCTCGGCGTACTGCTTCATGGAGATGAACACCCGGCTCCAGGTGGAGCATCCGGTGACGGAGCTGGTCACGGGCCTGGACCTGGTGGAGTGGCAGCTGCGGGTGGCGGCGGGCGAGCCGCTGGGCTTCGCGCAGGAGGACGTGCGGCTGGACGGCTGGGCGGTGGAGGCGCGGATCTGCGCGGAGGACCCGGCGCGCGGCTTCCTGCCCTCGGGCGGCACGGTGCTGGCGCTGCGGGAGCCGCGGGGCGGCGGGGCGCGGACGGACTCGGGGCTGAGCGAGGGCACGGAGGTGTCCTCGCTGTACGACCCGATGCTGTCGAAGGTGATCGTGCACGCGCCGGACCGGGCGACGGCGCTGCGCCGGCTGCGGGCGGCGCTGGCGGAGACGGTGACGCTGGGTGTGCCGACCAACGCGGGCTTCCTGCGCCGGCTGCTGGCCCACCCGGACGTGGTGTCGGGCGAGCTGGACACGGGTCTGGTGGAGCGGGACGCGGGGTCCCTGATCCCGGAGGGCGTGCCGGAGGAGGTGTACGCGGCTGCGGCGGCGGTGCGGCTGGCGGGTCTGGCGCCGGTGGCGCGGGACGGCTGGACGGATCCGTTCTCGGTGCCGAGCGGCTGGCGGCTGGGCGGGACGCCCGCGCCGACGGCGTTCCCGCTGCGGGTGCCGGGGCAGGAGCCGGTGACGGTGGAGGCGCCCGCGCACGCCACGGTCGCCGACCGGTCGGTCACCGTCACCGTGGACGGCGTCACCCACCGCTTCCACCGGGCGGGCGGCTGGCTCGGCCGGGACGGCGACTCCTGGCAGGTGCTGGACCACGACCCGGTGGCCGCGGCGCTGTCGGGGGCGCGGCACGGCGGGGCGGACACGCTGGCCGCGCCGATGCCGGGGACGGTGACCGTGGTGAAGGTGGCGGTCGGCGACGAGGTGGTGGCGGGGCAGAGCCTGCTGGTGGTGGAGGCGATGAAGATGGAGCACGTCATCTCCGCCCCGCACGACGGCACGGTCACCGAGCTCGACGTCACTCCGGGCACGACGGTCGCGATGGACCAGGTCCTGGCGGTCGTCGCCCCGCGCGAGGAGCCCGCGAAGCCCGACGAGCCCGCGCGGCCCGAGGCGTCCGCGAGGCCCGACGAGAAGGTGGAGGAGACGGCATGAGCGGTCTGCCGATGCGGGTGGCCGATCCGGCGCTGCCGGCCCGGGTGCGGATCCACGAGGTGGGGCCCCGGGACGGGCTGCAGAACGAGAAGACGGTCGTCCCGACGGCGGTGAAGGCCGAGTTCGTGCGCCGTCTTGCGGCGGCGGGCCTCTCGACGGTCGAGGCGACGAGTTTCGTGCACCCGAAGTGGGTGCCCCAACTCGCGGACGCGGAGGAGCTGTTCCCCCTCGTCTCGGGCCTCCCGGCGCGGCTGCCGGTGCTGGTGCCGAACGAGCGGGGGCTCGACCGGGCGCTCGCGCTGGGCGCCCGGCACGTCGCCGTGTTCGCGTCGGCCACCGAGTCCTTCGCGAAGGCCAACCTGAACCGGACCGTGGACGAGGCCCTCGCGATGTTCGAGCCGGTGGTGACCCGGGCGATAGAGCAGGGCCTCACGATCCGCGGCTATCTGTCGATGTGCTTCGGCGACCCCTGGGAGGGCGCCGTGCCGATCGGGCAGGTCGTGCGGGTGACGAAGGCGCTCGCCGAGATGGGCTGCGACGAGCTGAGCCTGGGCGACACGATCGGCGTCGCCACCCCGGGGCACGTCCAGACGCTGCTGACGGCGCTGAACGAGGCGGGGGTGCCGACCTCCCGGCTCGCGGTGCACTTCCACGACACGTACGGGCAGGCCCTGTCCAACACGCTCGCCGCGCTCCGGCACGGCGTGACCACGGTCGACGCGTCCGCGGGCGGCCTCGGCGGCTGCCCGTACGCGAAGAGCGCGACCGGCAACCTGGCCACCGAGGACCTCGTGTGGATGCTCGACGGCCTCGGCATCGAGACCGGGGTCGACCTGGCCGCCCTCACCGCCACCAGCGGGTGGATGGCCGAACAGCTGGGGCGGCCGAGTCCGTCCCGTACCGTCCGCGCGCTCTCCCACAAGGAGTCCTGAGCATGTCCCTCGACCACCGGCTCTCCGAAGAGCACGAGCAACTCCGCCGCACTGTCGAGGAGTTCGCCCACGACGTCGTCGCCCCGAAGATCGGCGACTTCTACGAGCGTCACGAGTTCCCGTACGAGATCGTCCGCGAGATGGGCCGCATGGGCCTGTTCGGGCTGCCGTTCCCCGAGGAGTACGGCGGGATGGGCGGCGACTATCTGGCGCTGGGCATCGCGCTGGAGGAGCTGGCCCGGGTGGACTCCTCGGTGGCGATCACCCTGGAGGCGGGGGTCTCGCTGGGCGCGATGCCGGTCTTCCGCTTCGGCACCGAGGAGCAGAAGCGCCAGTGGCTGCCGAAGCTGTGCTCGGGCGAGACGCTGGGCGCGTTCGGCCTGACCGAGCCGGGCGCCGGCTCGGACGCGGGCGGCACCCGCACGACGGCCGTCCGGGACGGCGACGACTGGGTGATCAACGGCTCGAAGTGCTTCATCACCAACTCCGGTACGGACATCACGGGTCTGGTGACGGTGACGGCGGTGACCGGGCGGAAGCCGGACGGGCGCCCGCTGATCTCGTCGATCATCGTGCCCTCGGGCACGCCGGGCTTCACGGTCGCGGCGCCGTACTCGAAGGTCGGCTGGAACGCCTCGGACACCCGTGAGCTGTCCTTCCAGGACGTGCGCGTCCCGGCGGCGAACCTGCTGGGCGAGGAGGGCCGGGGCTACGCGCAGTTCCTGCGGATCCTGGACGAGGGCCGGGTCGCGATCTCGGCGCTGGCGACGGGGCTGGCGCAGGGCTGTGTGGACGAGTCGGTGAAGTACGCGAAGGAACGTCACGCCTTCGGCCGCCCGATCGGCGACAACCAGGCGATCCAGTTCAAGATCGCCGACATGGAGCTGCGGGCCCACATGGCCCGGGTCGGCTGGCGGGACGCGGCCTCGCGGCTGGTCCTGGGCGAGCCGTTCAAGAAGGAGGCGGCGCTGGCGAAGCTGTACTCGTCGACGGTCGCGGTGGACAACGCCCGCGAGGCGACCCAGATCCACGGCGGCTACGGCTTCATGAACGAGTACCCGGTGGCGCGGATGTGGCGGGACTCGAAGATCCTGGAGATCGGCGAGGGCACGAGCGAGGTCCAGCGGATGCTGATCGCGCGGGAGTTGGGCCTGTCGGCCTGACCCGTACGCGCGCGGCGGAGCCCGTCGGTCCCTTCGGGGCGGCGGGCTTCCCGCTGTTCCCGGCCGCTTCCGGGCCGATTCCGAGCCGCCTCCGGGCCGCTCCCGGGCCGCTTCCGGACCCGCCCCTGTCGGTCCTGATGAGGTTAGGCTAACCTACCTTCGTCTACCCCCGGCCGACCCCGGCTCGTACCGAAAGCGACTTCGCCATGCCCAGCACCGCCCGAGCCTCCCTCCTCACCCGCCGCGGCCTGATCGCCGCGGGCGGCGCCCTCGGGCTCGTCGCCACGCTCACCGCCTGCGGTGGCAGCGACGCGAAGGGCGGCGACGCGCCCGCCAAGGCCGCCGAGAAGTCCGGCCCGTGGAAGTTCACCGACGACCGGGGCACCGTCGTCGAGGCGAAGAGCACCCCGAAGAACATCGTCGCCTTCACCGGCACCGCCGCCGCCCTCAAGGACTTCGGCGTCGAGGTCAAGGGCGTCTTCGGCCCGACCACGGTCAAGGACCCGAAGACCGGCGCGGTCACCGCCGACGTGCAGGCCGGCGACCTCGACATCAACAAGGTCAAGGTCATCGGCAACGTCTGGGGCGAGTTCAAGACGGAGGAGTACCTCAAGCTCCAGCCCGACCTGCTCGTCACCGACATGTGGGAGAAGAACGACCTCTGGTACGTCCCGGCGGAGCAGAAGGACAAGATCGCCAAGATCGCGCCGAGCGTCGCCCTGTGGGCCGCCGACAAGACCATGCCCGAGGTCCTCCAGCGCCACGCCGACCTCGCCGCCTCGCTCGGCGCCGACGTGAACACCGAGCAGATCAAGAAGGACAAGGCCCGCTTCGAGGCCGCCGCCGAGCGCGTCCGCAAGGCCGCCGCCGGCAAGAAGGACATCAAGGTCCTGATCGGCTCCGCCTCCCCGGACCTCTTCTACGTCTCCACCCCGGTCCGCCCGACCGACACGCTCTTCTTCCAGAGCCTCGGCGTCAACATCGTGACGCCCACCGGCCTGGACCAGGCCGGCTGGTTCGAGGGCCTGAGCTGGGAGAACGTCGACAAGTACAAGGCCGACGTCATCATGCTCGACAACCGCAGCTCGGCCCTGCAGCCCGAGGCCCTGAAGTCGAAGCCCACCTGGGCCGCGCTGCCCGCCGTCAAGGCCGGCCAGGTCATCCCCCGCGTGACCGAGCCCATCTACTCGTACGCCAAGTGCGCCCCGCTCCTGGAGGACCTGGCCAAGGCCCTCGAGAACGCCAAGAAGGTGTCCTGACCCATGACGCACGCCGAGACCGCCCCGTTCCAGTTCTTCAGCCTCCAGGTCGACCGGACCCGGCGGCTCGGCCCCACCCTGGTCCGCGTCACCTTCACCGGTGAGGACCTGAAGGGCTTCGCCGCCGGGGGCCGCGACCAGTCGCTCTCGCTCTTCCTGCCGCACCCGGGGCAGGACGCCCCGGTCCTGCCGCCGCTGGACGACCCGGACATGTACGCGATCCTCGGCGCCTGGCGGGCCATGCCGCACGACGAGCGGGCCGTGATGCGCTCGTACACCGTCCGCGAGCAGCGCCACTCCCCCGTGCCCGAGATGGACATCGACTTCGCCGTGCACGAGGACGGCGGGCCCGCCTGCCGCTGGGCCCAGCACGCGAAGCCCGGCGACCGGGTGGTCGTGCTCGGCCCGGCGGTCGCCGACAACACCGGGGTGCGCTTCCGGCTCCCCGAGGACGCGGACTCGGTGCTGATCTGGGGCGACGAGACGGCCCTGCCCGCCGTCTCCGGGATCCTGGAGTGGCTGCCGGCCGAGACCCGCGCCCACGTCTACCTCGAAGTCCCCTACTCCGGCGACCGCATGGAGCTGGCGACCGAGGCCGACGCGACGATCACCTGGCTGGTACGGGAGGAGGGCGCGCCGTCCGCCGTCGAGGCCGTGACGAGCGCCGAACTCCCGGGCGAGGCCCCGTACGTGTGGATCGCGGGCGAGTCCGGCGCGGTGAAGGCGCTGCGCCGGCACTTCGTGCGGGAGCGCGGTCTCGACCGGCGGCGGGTCACCTTCGTCGGCTACTGGCGCAAGGGCCTCTCGGAGGACTCCCTGCGCGAGGTGCCGGACGAGACGGTCCAGGACGCGGAGCGGGACGGCACCCCGACGGCGGTGTAGCCGCGCCGTCCCGGGAGCGCCGGGAGCGCCGTACCACTCGGCACCCTTCGGCATCCTCGATCCCCCCACAGGGCCGACGGCCCCTCAACCCTCGCGGGTTGGGGGGCCGTTGTTGTGCGTGGTCATTAGGTTAGGCTAACCTTACTTTCGCCTTGACCGACCGTGTCCCCCAAACCCGGAAGGGCCCCCACATGCGTTCCCACCTGCTCAACGACACGACGGCGGAGTCATACCGACGCTCCGTCACCGAAGGAGTGGAGCGGGTGGCGAGGAAACTCGCCACGACGCGCGGCCCGTTCACCGGCGTCACACCCGCCGAACTGGCTCCCGTCGTCGACGCCGTCGACCTCGACCGGCCGCTCGGTGACGCCTCCGCCGTCCTCGACGAGCTGGAGGACGTGTACCTCCGCGACGCGGTCTACTTCCACCACCCGCGCTACCTCGGGCACCTCAACTGCCCCGTGGTCATCCCCGCCGTCCTCGGCGAGGCCGTGCTCTCCGCCGTCAACTCCTCCCTGGACACCTGGGACCAGAGCGCAGGCGGCACCCTGATCGAGCGCAAGCTGATCGACTGGACCACCGGCCGGATCGGCCTCGGCCCCGCCGCCGACGGCGTGTTCACCAGCGGCGGCACCCAGTCCAACCTCCAGGCGCTGCTGCTGGCCCGCGAGGAGGCCAAGGCCCCGGCCGGCCTCTCCGGCCCCGCCGACCTGGCGAAACTGCGGATCTTCTCCTCCGAGTGCAGCCACTTCAGCGTCCAGAAGTCGGCCACCCTCCTCGGTCTCGGCGCCGACGCCGTCATCTCCATCCCGGTCGACCGCGACAAGCGGATGCAGTCCGTCGTCCTCGCCGCCGAGCTGGAGGCGTGCCGCGCCGAGGGCCTGGTCCCGATGGCGATCGTCGCCACCGCCGGCACCACCGACTTCGGCTCCATCGACCCGCTGCCCGAGGTCGCCGCCCTGGCCGCCGAGTACGGCGCCTGGATGCACGTCGACGCCGCCTACGGCTGCGGGCTGCTCGCCTCCCGCACCCGCCGCGAGCTGCTGGCCGGCATCGAGCGGGCCGACTCGGTCACCGTCGACTTCCACAAGTCCTTCTTCCAGCCGGTCAGTTCCTCGGCCCTGCTGGTCCGCGACGGCGCCACCCTGCGCCACGCGACCTACCACGCCGACTACCTGAACCCGCGCCGGGCGGTCACCGAGCTGATCCCCAACCAGGTCGACAAGTCCCTCCAGACCACCCGCCGCTTCGACGCGCTCAAGCTGTGGATGACCCTGCGCGTGATGGGCGCCGACGGTGTCGGCGAGCTCTTCGACGAGGTCTGCGACCTGGCCCGGGCCGGCTTCGAGCTGCTCGCCGCCGACCCGCGCTACGACGTGGTCGTCGAGCCGCAGCTGTCCACCCTGGTCTACCGCTACATCCCCGAGGCCGTCACCTCGCCCGAGGAGATCGACCGCGCCAACCTCTACGCCCGCAAGGCCCTGTTCGCCTCCGGCGAGGCCGTGGTCGCGGGCACCAAGGTCGACGGCCGCCAGTACCTGAAGTTCACCCTGCTCAACCCCGAGACGACCGTGGCCGACATCGCCGCCGTCCTCGATCTGATAGCCGGCCACGCCGAGCAGTACCTGGGAGAGAACCTTGTCCACGCCTGAGACGACCTACGACTTCATCGGCATCGGTCTCGGTCCGTTCAACCTCGGCCTGGCCTGCCTGACGGAGCCCATCGACCAGCTGAACGGCGTGTTCCTGGAGTCCAAGCCGGACTTCGAGTGGCACTCGGGGATGTTCCTCGAAGGCGCCCACCTCCAGACCCCGTTCATGTCGGACCTGGTCACGATGGCCGACCCGACCTCCCCGTACTCCTTCCTGAACTACCTGAAGGAGAAGGGCCGGCTCTACTCCTTCTACATCCGCGAGAACTTCTATCCGCTGCGGACGGAATACAACGACTACTGCCGCTGGGCCGCCGCGAAACTCTCCAACGTGCGCTTCTCCACCACCGTCTCGGCCGTCGCCTTCGACGAGGCCGCCGAGGAGTACGTGGTGGCCACCGAGTCCGGCGAAACGTTCCGCTCCCGCCGCCTCGTACTCGGCACCGGCACCCCGCCGCACATCCCCGACTCCTGCGCGGACCTCGGCGGCGACTTCCTCCACAACTCGCGCTACCTCCCGAACAAGGAGGCGCTGCAGCGCAAGAAGTCGATCACCCTGGTGGGCAGCGGCCAGAGCGCCGCCGAGATCTACTACGACCTCCTGAGCGAGATCGACGTCCACGGCTACCAGCTCAACTGGGTGACCCGCTCCCCGCGCTTCTTCCCGCTGGAGTACACCAAGCTCACCCTGGAGATGACCTCCCCCGAGTACGTGGACTACTTCCACGCCCTCCCCGAGGCCACCCGCTCCCGCCTGGAGACCGCGCAGAAGGGCCTCTTCAAGGGCATCGACGGCGAGCTGGTCGACGCGATCTTCGACCTGCTCTACCAGAAGAACCTGAACGGCCCGGTCCCCACCCGCCTGCTCACCAACTCCGCGCTGCGCACCGCCGCGTACGACGAGGCCACCGGGAGCTACGCGCTCGGCTTCCGCCAGGAGGAGCAGGAGAAGGACTTCACCGTCGAGACCGAGGGCCTGATCCTCGCGACCGGCTACAAGTACGCCGTCCCCGCCTTCCTGGAGCCGGTCAAGGACCGTCTCCGCTGGGACACCCAGGGCCGCTTCGACGTGGCCCGCAACTACTCGATCGACACGACGGGCCACGGCGTCTTCCTCCAGAACGCCGCCGTGCACGCCCACTCGGTCACCTCGCCCGACCTGGGCATGGGCGCGTACCGCAACGCGTACATCATCGGGGAGATGCTGGGTTCCGAGTACTACCCCGTCGAGAAGACCATCGCTTTCCAGGAGTTTTCGGTATGACCGTGTCGATACGCCCGCTCGATCCGCTCAAGGACGCGGAGCTGATCCACCCGTGGGTCACCCACCCCAAGGCCGCCTTCTGGATGATGCAGGACGCGAAGCTCCAGGACGTGGAGCGCGCCTACATGGAGATCGCCGCCCACCCGCACCACGACGCCTTCATCGGCCTCGTGGACGGTGCGCCCGCCTTCCTCATGGAGCGCTACGACCCGGCCGAGGCCGAGCTCGTCGGCCTCTACGAGGCGCAGCCCGGCGACGTCGGCATGCACTTCCTCGTCGCGCCGACCGACACCCCCGTGCACGGCTTCACCCGCCTGGTGATCACCGCCGTGATGCACGAGCTGTTCGCCGACCCGGCGACCGCCCGCGTGGTCGTCGAGCCCGACGTCCGCAACACCGCCGTGCACGCGCTCAACGCCGCCGTCGGATTCGTTCCGGAGCGGGAGATACAGAAGCCCGAGAAGGCCGCGCTGCTGAGCTTCTGCACCCGCGCCCAGTTCGAGGCCGCCACGGCCGCCACGGGAGCCACCGCATGAGCGCCTTCGCCGACCCCGTCGCCCACCTCACCCCCGAGCGCTGGGCCGACGCCAACCGGGCGCTGATCCGCAAGGGCCTCGCCGAGTTCGCCCACGAGCGGCTGCTCGACCCGCAGGAGCTGGGCGAGGGACGCTACCGGGTGCTCAGCGACGACGGGCGCACCGAGTACCGCTTCACCGCCGACCGCTTCGCACTGGACCACTGGCAGATCTACCCGGACTCGATCAGCTGCCACCGGAGCAGCGAGCAGCTCCCGCTGGACGCGCTGCGGTTCATCACCGAGCTGCGCGGCGCGCTGGGGCTGAGCGACGAGATCCTGCCGGTCTACCTGGAGGAGATCTCCTCCACCCTGGCCGGCACGGCGTACAAGGCGACCAAGCCGCGGGTGACGGCCGCGGAGCTGGCGCGCGCCGACTTCCAGGCGATCGAGACGGGGATGACCGAGGGCCACCCCTGCTTCGTCGCCAACAACGGGCGGCTCGGCTTCGGCGTGGACGAGTACCGGGCGTACGCCCCGGAGGCGGCGTCCCCGATCCACCTGGTGTGGCTGGCCGCGCACCGCGAGCGCACCACGTTCACGGCGGGCGCCGGGATCGAGTACGAGACCTTCGTGCGCGCGGAGCTCGGCGACGCGGCCGTGGACGGCTTCGCGGCCGTCCTGGCGGCCCGCGGCCTGGACTTCGCGGACTACCTGCTGGTGCCGGTGCACCCGTGGCAGTGGTGGAACAAGCTGTCCGTCACCTTCGCCGCCGAGGTGGCCCAGCAGCGGCTGGTGTACCTGGGCGAGGGCGACGACGCCTATCTGGCGCAGCAGTCCATCCGTACCTTCTTCAACACGGCCGACCCGGCGAAGCACTACGTCAAGACGGCCCTGTCGGTCCTCAACATGGGCTTCATGCGCGGCCTCTCGGCGGCCTACATGGAGGCCACCCCGGCCATCAACGACTGGCTGGCGGGCCTGATCGAGTCGGACTCCGTCCTCAGGGCGGCCCGCTTCTCGATCATCCGCGAGCGCGCGGCGGTCGGCTACCGGCACCTGGAGTACGAGGCCGCCACCGACCGCTACTCGCCCTACCGCAAGATGCTGGCGGCGCTGTGGCGCGAGTCGCCGGTGGCCTCGCTGGGCGAGGGCGAGCGGCTGGCCACGATGGCCTCGCTGCTGCACGTGGACCACGCGGGGGCCTCGTTCGCGGGCGCCCTGGTCAAGGAGTCGGGCCTGGCCCCGGCGGAGTGGCTGCGCGGCTACCTCGACGCGTACCTGCTGCCGGTGCTGCACTGCTTCTACGCCTACGACCTGGTCTACATGCCGCACGGCGAGAACGTGATCCTGGTCCTGGACGAGAAGGGCGCGGTGGCCCGCGCGGTGTTCAAGGACATCGCCGAGGAGATCTGCGTGATGGACCCGGACGCGGTCCTGCCGCCGGCGGTGGAGCGGGTGCGCGCCGAGGTCCCCGAGGACATGAAGCTGCTCTCGGTCTTCACGGACGTCTTCGACTGCTTCTTCCGTTTCCTGGGCGCCACGCTGGCGGCCGAGGGGACGGTGCCGGAGGACGAGTTCTGGCGCGCGGTCGCGGACTGCGTGAAGCGCTACCAGGCGGCCAACCCGGCCCTTGCGGACCGCTTCGCCCAGTACGACGTGTTCGCGGAGACCTTCGCGCTGTCGGCCCTCAACCGCCTCCAGCTCCGCAACAACCGCCAGATGGTGGACCTGGCGGACCCGTCGGCGGCGCTCCAGCTCGTCGGCGACCTGGTGAACCCGATCGCCCGGTTCGCCTGAGCCCCACCCACCCCACGGCCCGGCGCGGGCCCCGGCGGAGTACGGTCCTCCGCCCACCATGCCTGCGCAACAAGGACGGCGAGCGCTTCATGGAGAAGTACGCGCCGGTCATGAAGGACCTCGCGTCCCGTGACGTCGTCTCCCGCTCCATCTACA
>NZ_JBEZHM010000031.1:0-46717 GCF_040650575.1 Streptomyces sp. NPDC048659
CCCGGTCGTGGGAATCTGGTCGACGACCGACCGCAAGGGCGTGCAGGTCTCCGACTCCCGCCGGTCCTCCGCCGGGGCCCGCGCCGTCGTGCGTCCTTCTACTCAGTCGCCCACGGCACCTGCGGCGAGCGGTGGTAGTCGATGCCGAGGGCGGTCAGGCGGGGGCCCTGTGCGGCGAGGCGGAGCCGGTACGCCTCCCAGTCGTGGGTGGCGGCCGGGGACCAGCCGAGCTCGGCGATGCCGGGCAGGCGGGGGAAGGCCATCGTGTCGATGTGGGCGCTCTGCGAGATCGTCTCGGTCCACAGCGGGGCCTCCACACCCGCGATCGCCGATTCGGGCAGGCCGGGCAGGAGGGTGGCGGGGTTCCAGTCGTAGGACCGCTGGACCTCGACGTAGCCGGCCCAGGAGAGGCCGAGCGGGGTGTCCTTGGTGTACTTCATGTCGAGGTAGGCGCGGTCGGCGGGCGACAGGATGATCCCGGTGCCGTTCCGGCCGGCGGCCGCGACCCGCTCCTTCTCGGCGGCGGAGCTGCGGTCCAGGCCCCAGTACTGGGCGAGGGCGCCCTCGGCGGGCCGGGCGCCGGTGAGCTGGTGCCAGCCGATGACGGTCTTGCCGTACTTGGCGACGACGGGCTGGACCCGGTCCATGAAGGCGACGTAGTCGTCGTGGCTGGTGGAGTGGGCCTCGTCGCCGCCGATGTGGAGGTAGCGGCCGGGGGTGAGGGCGGCGAGCTCGCGGATCACGTCGTCGACGAAGTCGTACGTGATCTCCTTCGGCACGCAGAGCGAGCTGAAGCCGACGGCGGTGCCGGTGTAGAGCGGCGGGGCGACGCCGTCGCAGTTGAGTTCGGCGTAGGAGGCGAGGGCCGCGTTGGTGTGGCCGGGCATGTCGATCTCGGGGACGACCTCCTGGTAGCGGGAGGCGGCGTAGCGGACGATCTCGCGGTAGTCGTCCTTGGTGTAGAAGCCGCCGGGTCCGCCGCCGACCTGGGTGGAGCCGCCGTAGCCGGCGAGCCGGGGCCAGGAGTCGATGGCGATGCGCCAGCCCTGGTCGTCGCTGAGGTGCAGGTGCAGCTTGTTGATCTTGTAGAGGGCGAGCTGGTCGATGTAGCGCTTGACCTGGTCGACGGTGAAGAAGTGGCGGGAGACGTCGAGCATGGCGCCCCGGTAGGCGAAGCGCGGGGTGTCGGTGACGGTGCCGCCGGCGATCCGCCAGGGGCCGGGCTGGACGGTGCGCTGCTCGACGGCGGCGGGGAGCTGCTGGCGCAGGGTCTGGACGCCGCGGAAGAGCCCGGCGGGGCGGTGCGCGGTGAGGGTGACGCCGGTGCGGCCGGAGCGCAGTTCGTAGCCCTCCTCGCCGAGCGCGGTGGCGCGCGGGGAGAGGCGGAGCAGGATGCCGCCGCGGGCCGCGTCGTCGTCGACGACGGGCAGCGGGTAGCCGGTGGAGGGGCGGAGCAGTCCGGCGAGGTAGCGGCCGATGGCGCGGGTCTCGCGGGCCTGGGCGCCGCCGGTGCCGGGGTCGACGCGGACGGCGGCGGAGCGGCCGAGGGTGTACGGGGCGCCGCCGGGGGCGACGGTGGCGGGCGCGGGCACGACGGCGCCGAGCGGGCGGGGGGCGGCGGGTTCGCGGCCGTCGGCGCGCGGGGTGCCGACGGCGCCGACGGTGGCGAGGCCGGCGGCGACGAGGAGGAGTGAACCGAGGAGTCGCGGAAACGTTCTGCGCTGTCTCACGGGCCTGTCCCTTTCGATGACGGTCGATGGGCGTGCGGCGAGCGTTGCGTATCCGTTCGGTCACCATGCGTACCCCGCGCCTCAGCCGCGGTCAAGGTGTAGACCAATTAGCCCATTCGGCCGCGTGATCATGGCCCTCGTTGCCCGATTTCGGGCAGGATTCTTGCAATGCCCCTCGGGTACCCCTCAGTATTCACGGGTGCTCGAACGCCGCCCGTCGCACGACGACCTCATCGACCATCTGGTCCGCAGCACCGCGCTCCAGCGCGGTGAGGCCGCCCGGGTGGTGCTCGACGTGCTGGCGTACTTCGACGAGTCGACGGAGGACTTCGTCCGGCGCCGCCACCGCGAGCTCCAGTCCGGCGGTTCCGTCAACGCCGAGATCTTCGAGCGGATCGCGGGCGAGCTCCCGCACCGCGCGGTGGCGCCCCCGGAGCTCTCGCTCCGGCAGCTGCGCCGCATCGTCTACGGCTGAGTCGGCCGAGCGCCCCCACTGACCTTGGAGGATCAACACCTGTGTGTGGAATCGTCGGTTACATCGGCAGGCGTGACGTCGCCCCGCTGCTGCTCGAAGGACTCCAGCGCCTGGAGTACCGCGGTTACGACTCCGCCGGCATCGTCGTCACCAGCCCGAAGGCCGCCGGCCTGAAGATGGTCAAGGCCAAGGGCCGGGTCCGCGACCTGGAGGCCCGGGTCCCCAAGCGCTTCGCCGGCACCACCGGCATCGCCCACACCCGCTGGGCCACCCACGGCGCCCCCAGCGACATCAACGCGCACCCGCACCTGGACGCCGAGAACAAGGTCGCCGTCGTCCACAACGGCATCGTCGACAACGCGGCCGAGCTGCGCGTCAAGCTGGAGGCCGAGGGCATCGTCTTCGTCTCCGAGACCGACACCGAGGTCATCACCCACCTGATCGCCCGCTCCCAGGCCGACTCCCTGGAGGAGAAGGTCCGCGAGGCGCTCAAGCACATCGAGGGCACCTACGGCATCGCCGTGATGCACGCCGACTTCAACGACCGCATCGTGGTGGCCCGCAACGGCTCCCCGGTCGTCCTCGGCATCGGCGAGAAGGAGATGTTCGTCGCCTCCGACGTCGCCGCCCTGGTCGCCCACACCCGCCAGGTCGTCACCCTCGACGACGGCGAGATGGCCACCCTGAAGGCCGACGACTTCCGCACGTACACGACGACGGGCGCGTCCACCACGGCCACCCCGGAGACCGTGGAGTGGGAGGCCGCCTCGTACGACATGGGCGGCCACGACACGTACATGCACAAGGAGATCTCCGAGCAGCCCGACGCGGTCGACCGCGTGCTGCGCGGCCGGATCGACGACCGCTTCTCCACCGTGCACCTCGGCGGCCTCAACCTGGACGCCCGCGAGGCCCGCTCCATCCGCCGGATCAAGATCCTCGGCTGCGGCACCTCGTACCACGCCGGCCTGATCGGCGCCTCGCTGATCGAGGGCATGGCCCGCATCCCGGCCGACGCCGAGCCGGCCTCCGAGTTCCGCTACCGCAACCCGGTCGTGGACCCCGACACCCTCTACATCGCGGTCTCCCAGTCCGGCGAGACCTACGACGTGCTGGCCGCCGTCCAGGAGCTCAAGCGCAAGGGCGCCCGGGTCCTCGGCGTCGTCAACGTGGTCGGCTCCGCCATCGCCCGCGAGGCCGACGGCGGCGTGTACGTGCACGCGGGCCCCGAGGTCTGCGTCGTCTCCACCAAGTGCTTCACCAACACGGTGGTGGCCTTCGCGCTGCTCGCCCTGCACCTCGGCCGCATCCGCGACCTGTCCGTCACCGACGGCAAGCGGATCATCGAGGGCCTGCGCCGGCTGCCCGGCCAGATCGAGGAGATCCTCAAGAGCGAGGACGAGATCAGGAAGCTGGCCAAGGAGTACGCGGGCGCCCAGTCGATGATGTTCATCGGCCGCGTCCGGGGCTACCCGGTCGCCCTGGAGGCGTCCCTCAAGCTCAAGGAGATCTCCTACATCCACGCCGAGGCGTACCCGGCCTCCGAGCTGAAGCACGGCCCGCTCGCCCTCATCGAGCCCGCCCTGCCGACGGTCGCCATCGTCCCCGACGACGACCTGCTGGAGAAGAACCGCGCCGCGCTGGAGGAGATCAAGGCCCGCAGCGGCCGGATCCTCGCGGTCGCGCACCAGCTCCAGGAGAAGGCCGACCACACCATCGTCGTGCCGAAGAACGAGGACGAGCTCGACCCCATCCTGATGGGCATCCCGCTCCAGCTCCTCGCCTACCACACGGCGCTCGCCATGGGCCGCGACATCGACAAGCCGCGCAACCTGGCCAAGTCCGTCACGGTCGAGTAGCGGCGCCCCGGGCCTGTCCCCCGGAGCCCCGCGCCTCGCGGGCCTGTCCCCCGCGAGCCTCGGCCGGACACCACAGCGGTCCCCGTGCATCCCAGGTGCACGGGGACCGCTGCTTTCGTACGTCGTGTCCGCGTACGCCGTGCCGGGTGCTCAGCTCGCCGCCGCGGCCCCGCGGGAGGCCCGGGCCACCGAGGTCGGCCAGCCCGCGACCGCGGCCGTGGCGCCGTACCAGGCCACGAGGCCGGCGACCGCGGCGACCCAGCCGCCCGCCTTGCCGAGGCCCGCGTTGCCCGCGAGGGCGCCGATGCCCAGGAGCAGCAGCGCGACGAACAGCAGCCCGTACACACCCTGGCCGAACAGCCCGCTGCCGCCCGCCGCGAGGGTCAGGGTGAGCGCGAGGAGCGCCCAGAGCAGCAGGAAGAGCCCGGCGGCCTCGGAGGAGTGCGCGCCGCCCGCGCCGGTGCCCCAGGTGAACCAGAAGGCGCCGAGGGCCGCGTAGGCGGTGCCCGTGCCGGTGTCGCCGGCGCGCAGGGCGAGCAGGCCGACGACGAAGAGCGCGACGCCCCCGACGAAGGTGGCGAGACCGGCGGCGTCGGACGGGCCGACGTGGTCGATCACGCCGGTGGAGCCGAGGCCGAAGGCGAGGAGGGTCAGTCCGAGGGCGAGGTTGCCGAGGGTCGAGGTGGTGTTTCCCGCGGCGGCTTCTTTGGACACGGCGGGCTCCCTTCAGGTGTGCAGTTGTGCTGCTTGGGCCACTTTGTTCCGGTGCTCTTTAGCTACCCTTCACAAGCACACAATTCACCTGAGGAAGGCCGAAATATTGGCCGAATCAAGGGAGTTGACGGTGTGTCCGCTGGGGCGGACGCGCACCGACCGGCTACGGGATGACGATGACGGGGCGCTGGGCCCGCCGGGCGAGCCGGCCCGCCACCGAGCCGAAGATCCGGCCGACGATGCCGTGGGTGGAGCCGACCACGATGGCGTCGGCGGCGTACTCCTTGCCGACCTCCTCCAGTTCGTGGCAGATGTCCCCGCCGCGCTCGACCAGGATCCAGGGCACCTCGGAGAGGTGCTCGGCGCAGGCGAGTTCCAGACCGAGGACCTCGGTGCGGTGGTCGGGCACGTCCACGAAGACCGGCGGCTCGCAGCCCGCCCACACGGTGGTGGGCAGCCGGTTGGCGACGTGCACGATGATCAGGCCCGAGCCCGAGCGGCGGGCCATGCCGATGGCGTAGGCGAGCGCGCGCTCACTGGACGTGGAGCCGTCGAAGCCGACGACCACCCCGTGCCGGAAGGCCGGATCGCAGGAGTGGCGTGGCTGTTCCACCGCGAGGGGGTCGGCCGGGGAGTCGGCGACGCGCTTGCGGTCCGCGGGTTCGGGGAATTCGTGACCGGCCATCGATGTCTCGGCGGGGAGAGTCCTCTTGGGAGGGACGGAAAGGGGGAGCGGAACAACGGTTGGCGGCGGAGCTGTGTCCGGGAATCATCTTCCCAAGCCCATACCCCCAAGGGTACGGCGACACTCCTCCCGTGCCCAGGGGTGTCCGCCCCGCATCGGGGGACACCCTTACGGCGTTCCCCGGAGAATGCACGAGCCCCGCGCCCTCGCGCAATGCCGCTTGTCCCCTACAGGTGTCGGGACGGGGCCGAACGGGCGCCCGCCGCAGTGACCGGAACGTTCCATTCCTCGTTGCCACAGGTCACGCCGTCGCCGCAGGGAGTCCGCCCGTGCCCGCACCCTCCTCCGCCCCCGCCGTCCGGCCCGCCGAAGCCCCCGGCGCCGCGCCCCGCGCCGCCGCCGGGCCCCCCGCCCCGCGCGGGCGGCGCCGGACCCCGGCGGAGGAGCCGGCCGCCCCGGGGCCGGACGCGGCGAGCGACGTGGTGCGCTGGGCGGTCTTCTGCTGCGCGCTCGTGCCGGTGGTCCTGGTGGTCTACGGGACCTCCCTCGGCGGCGCCGCCGGCGCGGCCCTGGGACTCGCCGCCGTGACGGCCGCCTGCCGGGTGCTGCTGCGCCGCTCGGAAAATGGCTTGCGCGCCGAGCGCGCGCGCCCCCGTACTGGTCGTGGGCACCCTCGGAGTTGACAGGGTCGTACGCCGATTCCCATATGTTTTCAGCCAAGTTCCGACTAGCGGTCGGAGACTGGCCGAAGACCGCTCAACCCGCGTAGGGCTTGGCGTCTCCGCTCCGGACTGCGTCGGCCGATCGAACGCTTCACGCCACGTACCCATGTCGACAATCCGCCGGGCGGAGAACTTGTCACCCCGGCGGCACCGGACGCAGTAGATTCGATCATGGGTACCGAAGACTGGGGTCTCGTGCAAAACCGAGGGGAAACGTGGCACAGCGACACGACCAGGGAGACGCCAACACCGAGGGGGGCTTAGCGTCATGAGCCAGGACCACTCCGTCGCACCGGAGACGGCACGGAAGCTGTCCGGGCGCCGCCGTCGCGAAGTCGTCGCGGTACTGCTGTTCAGCGGCGGGCCCATCTTCGAGAGCTCCATCCCGCTCTCCGTGTTCGGCATCGACCGTCAGGACGCGGGGGTGCCACGCTACCGGCTCCTCGTGTGCGCCGGCGAGGACGGCCCCCTGCGGACCACAGGGGGACTCGAACTCACCGCGCCGTACGGCCTGGAGGCCATCAGCCGCGCCGGCACCGTCGTCGTGCCGGCCTGGCGCTCGATCACCTCCCCGCCGCCCCCGGAGGCGCTCGAAGCGCTCCGCCGGGCGCACGAGGAGGGCGCGCGCATCGTCGGCCTGTGCACGGGGGCCTTCGTCCTCGCCGCCGCCGGCCTGCTCGACGGGCGCCCGGCGACCACGCACTGGATGTACGCGCCGACGCTCGCCAAGCGCTACCCGTCGGTCCACGTGGACCCGCGGGAGCTCTTCGTCGACGACGGCGACGTGCTGACCTCCGCGGGCACGGCGGCCGGCATCGACCTCTGCCTGCACATCGTGCGGACCGACCACGGCACGGAGGCCGCGGGCGCCCTGGCGCGCCGGCTGGTCGTCCCGCCGCGGCGCAGCGGCGGTCAGGAGCGCTACCTCGACAGGTCTTTACCCGAGGAGATCGGCGCCGACCCGCTGGCCGAGGTCGTCGCCTGGGCGCTGGAGCACCTCCACGAGCAGTTCGACGTGGAGACCCTGGCGGCTCGCGCGTACATGTCACGGCGGACCTTCGACCGCCGGTTCCGCTCGCTGACGGGCTCCGCCCCGCTGCAGTGGCTGATCACCCAGCGGGTGCTCCAGGCGCAGCGGCTCCTGGAGACCTCCGACTACTCGGTCGACGAGGTCGCCGGCCGCTGCGGCTTCCGCTCGCCGGTCGCCCTGCGCGGGCACTTCCGGCGGCAGCTCGGCTCCTCGCCGGCCGCCTACCGGGCCGCGTACCGGGCCAGGCGTCCGCAGGGCGACGGCGGGACCGCGGTGCTCGACCCGGTCGTGCCGGCGCAGGTCGCCGCGGCTCCGCGCCGGCCGATGGGCCCGCTGGACCCCGGCCGGCTGCCGACGGACGCGTACGCCCCGGGCCGGGCGTCGCTGCCGGGCCAGCGCAGCGCGCCGTAGCCCACCCCCCGTACCGCGCCGCCACAAGCCGCGCACCGAGAAACCGACGGGCCCCCGGGACACCTCCCCGGGGGCCCGTCGGGCGTGTCACGGGCGGCCGCCGGGTCTCCCCCCGTTCCCCAGGACACCCCCTAAGGTAGGACGCATGAACGATCGCATGGTGTGGATCGACTGCGAGATGACCGGGCTCTCGCTGACGGACGACGCACTCATCGAGGTGGCCGCGCTGGTCACCGACTCGGAACTGAACGTGCTCGGCGAAGGGGTGGACATCGTGATCCGCCCGCCGGACGCGGCCCTGGAGACCATGCCGGAGATCGTGCGCGAGATGCACACCCACTCCGGCCTCCTCGACGCGCTCGCCGAGGGCACCACCCTCGCCGACGCCGAGGCCCAGGTCCTCGCCTACATCCGCGAGCACGTCAAGGAGCCCGGCAAGGCCCCGCTGTGCGGGAACTCGGTCTCCACCGACCGCGGCTTCCTCGCCCGGGACATGCCGGCGCTGGAGAAGCACCTCCACTACCGGATCGTCGACGTGTCCTCGGTCAAGGAGCTGGCGCGCCGCTGGTACCCGAGGGCCTACTTCAACAGCCCGGAGAAGAACGGCAACCACCGGGCGCTCGCGGACATCCGCGAGTCCATCGCCGAGCTGCGCTACTACCGCGAGGCCGTCTTCGTGCCGCAGCCCGGCCCGGACTCGGAGACCGCGAAGCAGATCGCCGCGAAGCACGTCGTCCCCGCGGAATGAGCCCGGCGTGAGCCCCGCTCGCGCCCGTCGAACAATGCGGGCGCGAGCACCCTCAAACACCCTGTAGACTTCTTCTCGGCCGGTCGGGGAAACCCTCGGGAAAACCGCCGGTCATGGTGGGTATAGCTCAGCTGGTAGAGCACCTGGTTGTGGTCCAGGATGTCGCGGGTTCGAGTCCCGTTACTCACCCTGATACCGAAGGCCCCGGTTCGAGAGAACCGGGGCCTTCGGCGTTCCCGCGTGTGTGAGGAGCTTCGCCGTGCCTGCCGAGTCGTCCATACCGTCCGCGCCGTCCGTGCCCTCTGTGGCCGTCGTGGCCTCGTCCACCGTCCAGCGGGCCGGGGCGGTCGTCCTGCTCCTGCAGGTCGGGTACGTGCTCTTCCTCCAGCTGGCCTTCGCCCTGCTGACGACGGACACCGGCGAACCGGACACCGGCACCGGCCCCGCCCTCGGCCCGCTCGCCGCGGAGGGCGCGGTGCTCCTGCTGCTGCTCGGCGCCGCCGCCGTGCTCGGGCGGCCGGCCCTCGCCGCCCGCGTCCCGCGCCCGGTCCGCGCCGTCGCGCTCGGCGCCGTGATCCCCCTCCAGCTGTACGTGGCGTGGGCGGCCCTCGCCAACGCCCTGGACCAGGGGGTCGAGCCGGACTCCGTGCTCAACGTGGTGATGGTGCTGCTCTCGCTGCTCGCCGCCGTCGCGGCCGGCCTCGGGATCCGCGGGGCGCTCCGGCGGGGCCCGGGCGCCGCCTGACACCCGTGCGGGTGAGTTCCCGCCCGTCCGGCGAGCTGACGCCGGGCCCGCGGGCGGGCGGCCGGTACGGTCGGGGCCCATGGGGAGCGGCCGGAGGAGGACGAACGGATACGGGGCCGTGCTCGCCCTCCTCCTGACCGCCGCCCTCGCCGCCGGCTGCGCCACCGACCCGCCGGGACCGCCGCGTCCCAAGGACGCCGGGGCGGGCGGGCGGCGGGCGGTGACCCTCACCGTCGGGGTCTTCGGGAACTTCGGCCTCAAGGAGGCCGGGCTCTACGACGCGTACATGCGGCTGCACCCGCACATCGCGATCCGGCAGAGCTCCGTGGAGCGGAACGAGAACTACTACCCGCAGCTCATCACCCACCTGGCCACCGGCTCCGGCCTCGCCGACGTGCAGGCCGTCGAGGTCGGCAACATCGCCGAGGTGGTCGCCACCCAGGGCGACCGGCTGGAGGACCTGGGCGCGGCGCCCGGGGCCGACCGGCGGTCCTTCCTGCCGTGGAAGTGGGCGCAGGGCACCGGCCGGGACGGGCGGACGGTCGCGCTCGGCACCGACATCGGGCCGGAGGCCGTCTGCTACCGCAAGGACCTGTTCGCGCGGGCCGGGCTGCCCACCGACCGGGCGGCCGTCGGGCGCCTGTGGGCCGGGGACTGGCGCCGCTACCTGGAGGTGGGCCGGCGGTTCGCCGCGCGGGCCCCGAAGGGGGTGGCGTTCACCGACTCGGCGTCCGGGGTGATGTCGGCGGTCCTGGTCGGCTCGCCGCTGCGGTACTACGACGCGCGCGGCGAACTCGTCCTCCACGACAACCCGGCCGTGCGCCAGGCGTGGGACCTGGCGGCCGAGTTCGCCCGGGACCGGCTGACCGCCCGGCTCGCGCCGTTCACCCCGAGCTGGGACCACGGCTTCGCGAGCGGCTCCTTCGCCACGATCGCCTGCCCGGCCTGGATGCTCGCGTACATCATGGACAAGACCGGTCCGGCCGGGCGGGGCCGCTGGGACGTGGCCGCCGCGCCGCGCCCCGGCAACTGGGGCGGCTCCTTCCTCGTCGTCCCCTCGGCGGGGCGGCACCGGGCGGAGGCCGCGCGGCTGGCGGCCTGGCTGACGGCGCCCGCGCAGCAGGCCCTGTTCTTCGAGCGCCGGGGCGGCTTCCCCAGCTCCTCGGCGGCGCTCGCGCTGCCCGTGGTGGCGGGCGCCCGGCACCCGTACTTCGGGGACGCCCCGGTGGGCGCGATCTACTCGGCGGCGGCGCGGGGCGTGCCGCGCGCGCCGATCGGGCCGAAGGAGGGGCTGATCGCCCAGCACCTGACGGAGGGCGGGATGCTCCAGGTCGACCAGGCGGGGCGGGACCCGGACGAGGCGTGGGACGCGGTGCTGGCCTCCATCGACAACGCGCTGGACCGGTGACCGGGTGAGCGGCGAGGCCGGGACGCTGACGGTGCCCGCGCCGGGCGAGCGGGCCCCCGCGCCCGCCGTGCGGCGCCGGACGGACCGGGCGGCGCGCTGGATCCCGTACGGTCTGGTCGCCCCCTTCTTCCTCTTCTTCGGGGCCTTCGGGCTGTTCCCGCTGCTCTACACGGGCTGGGCCTCGCTGCACCGGCTGGAGCTGACGGCGCTGGACGAGCGGCGGTGGGTGGGGCTGCGGAACTACACCCGGCTGCTCGACGACCCCTTCTTCTGGAACGCGCTCGGCAACACCTTCACCATCGGGGTGCTCGCGACCGTCCCGCAGCTGCTGCTCGCGCTGGGCGTGGCGCACCTGCTGGACACCCGGCTGCGGGGGCGCGGCTTCTTCCGGCTGGTGGCGCTGGCCCCGTACGCGACCTCGGTGGCCGCCGCGACGCTGGTGTTCGCGCTGCTCTTCGGGCGGGACCACGGCCCGGTCAACTGGGCGCTGGGCGGGGTCGGGCTGGCGCCGGTGGACTGGCAGAACGGGCCGTGGGCGTCGAAGGCGGCGGTGTCGGCGATCGTGGTGTGGCGGTGGACGGGCTACAACGCGCTGATCTATCTGGCGGCGATGCAGACGATCCCGCGCGAGCTGTACGAGGCGGCGGCGCTGGACGGGGCCTCGCGGTGGCGCCGGTTCCGGCATGTGACGCTGCCGGGGATCCGGCCCGCGGTGCTGTTCACGGTGGTGGTGTCGACGATCGGGGCGAGCCAGCTGTTCGGCGAGCCGCTGCTGTTCGGCGCGGGGGCGGCGGCGTCGGGCGGGGCGGACCACCAGTTCCAGACGCTGGGGCTGTATCTGTACGAACAGGGCTGGGTGAATCTGCATCTGGGGCGGGCGGCGGCGATCTCCTGGGTGATGCTGCTGGGGCTGGTGGTGCTGTTCGGGGCGGTGCGGCTGGTGCGCGCGGGAGCCCGGTGGCGGGCGGAGCGCGCGGGGCACGCGGGGCACGCGTGCTGACGCGGACGGAGCGGGCCGGGCCCGTCTCGTACGCGCTGCTCGTGCTGTTCGCGGCGCTCTCGCTGGGGCCGCTGCTGTGGGCGGCGGTGGCCGCCTCGCGCACCTCGTCGCGGCTGGCGCGGACCCCGCCGCCGCTGCGGTTCGGGCGGAACCTGCCGGAGAACCTGGCGGTGGCGTGGTCGGAGGCCCGGCTGGGCGCGGCGCTGGCGAACACGCTGCTGGTGGCGGGGGCGGTGGCGGCGGGCACGGTGCTGGTGTCGACGCTCGCCGGTTTCGCCTTCGCCCGGCTGCGGTTCCGCTTCCGGGGCGGGCTGCTGGCGCTGGTGGTGGGCACGATGATGATCCCGCCGCAGCTCGGGGCCGTACCGCTGTATCTGATGGTGGCCCGGCTGCACTGGACGGACTGCCTCCAGGCGGTGATCCTGCCGGGTCTGGTCTCGGCCTTCGGGGTGTTCTACATGCGCCAGCACCTGCTGCGGGCCCTGCCGGCGGAGCTGGTGGAGGCGGCGCGGGTGGACGGGGCGGGGGTGATGCGGATGCTGTGGCACGTGGTGTTCCCGGCGGCGCGTCCCGCGATGGCGGTGCTGGGCGCGCTGACGTTCGTGGCGGCGTGGAACGACTTCTTCTGGCCGGTGCTGGTGCTGACCCAGCCGGGGAACCCGACGGTGCAGGTGGCGCTGACGGGTCTTGGCCGGGGCTATGTGCCGGACCAGGCGGTGGTGATGGCGGGCGCGGTGCTCGGGACGCTGCCGCTGCTGGTGGTGTTCGCGCTGCTGGGGCGGCTGGTGGTGGGCGGGGTGATGGCGGGCGCGGTGAAGGGCTGAGCGCGCGGCCGGGAGTCGCTCACTCTTTCGGGCGAGGCAGAGGGCTCTGACGGTCCCTCCGCTGTTAGCTTTCCTTTATGTCCGATATCTTCGCAATCCTCCCCGCCTGGGCGAGGTGAGGCCGGATGGGAGTCCTGCGTGACCATCCCGAACTGGCCCTCTTCCTCTGCCTCGCCACCGGCTATCTCGTCGGCAAGCTCCGCGTCGGACCCATCACCCTAGGCGGCATCTGCGGCACGCTGATCGTCTCGCTGCTGCTCGGCGCCTGGGCGAAGATCACCATCTCCGACGACGTGAAGACGATCTTCTTCGCGCTCTTCATCTTCTCGCTCGGCTACATGGCCGGACCGCAGTTCTTCGCCAACCTGAACAAGAAGAGCCTGCGCTTCTTCACCCTCTGCATCATCGAGGTCGTCTGCGTCGTCGGCATCGCCCTGGGCCTCGCCAAGGCGTTCGACCTGGACGTCGGCACCGCCGCCGGCATCCTGGCCGGCGCCGCCACCGAGTCGGCCGTCGTCGGCACGGCCACCGAGTCCATCGGCAAGCTGACCAACCTGACGCAGGCGCAGATCACCGAGTACCAGGGGCACGTGGCCACCGCGTACACGGTCTGCTACCTCTTCGGGCTCATCACCATCGTGATCTACACCAGCCAGATCATGCCGATGATGATGCGGATCAACCTCCGCGACGCCTCCCGCGAGCTGTGGGAGAAGATGCGCGGCGGCGGGGGCGGCCTGGAGGACGACGAGCGCGAGGCGCTGCCGGGGATGGTCGGGCGCACCTTCCTGGTCACCCGCGCCGACGGCCAGAAGGTCTCGGAGCTGGAGCTGGCCAACGGGCGCCGGGTCACCGTCGAGGCGGTGAAGCGGGGCAGCAAGGTCCTCACCCCTCCCCCGCCCGACTTCGAACTGACCCTCTCCGACCTGGTCCTGATGGTCGGCCGCCGGTCCAACATCATCGCCGCCGGCCGGGACGTCGGCCCCGAGACCCCGGCGATCCCGGGCCTCGACACCCCGCTCGCCACCACCCAGGTCTCGCTCACCGACAAGGCGGTGGAGGGCAAGTCGCTCGACAAGCTCACCACCGAGCACCCGGAGATCTCGGGCGGCGGGGTGTACGTGACCGACGTGCTGCGCAACGACCAGCACCTGCCCGCCACCCCGGAGACCGTCGTGCACCGCGGCGACGTGCTCACCCTGGTCGGCTCCCGGTCGGGGCTCGGCAAGCTCGCCTCGAAGGTCGGCGCGGTCGTCAAGAACGACGCCACCGACTTCGTGTACCTGGGCTTCGGCATCGTCGTCGGCTCGCTGATCGGCCAGATCGTGGTCCGCTTCGGCAGCGTCCCGATGTCGCTCGGCACCGGCGGCGGCTGCCTCATCTCCGGCCTGCTCTTCGGCTGGTTCCGCTCCCGCAAGCAGACCTTCGGCGCCTTCCCGCCGCAGGCCGCCACCACGATCAAGGACCTGGGCCTGGCCGTCTTCATCGCCTGCACCGGCCTGGTCTCGGGCCCGCAGGCGGGGCCGCTGCTCAAGGAGTACGGGGCGCTGCTGCCGTTCGCCGGGATCGCGATGGTCCTGGTGCCCGCGACGATCTCGCTGGTCGTCGGCCGCAGGCTGCTGAACATCGAGAAGCCGATCCTGATCGGCGCCATCGCGGGCCAGCAGTGCTCGACCCCGGCCATCACCTCGGTCACCCAGGTCGCCCAGAGCTCTGTGCCGATGCTCGGCTACACGATCACGTACACGCTCTCGAACTTCCTGCTTCCCCTGACCGGCCCGCTGCTGGTCGGGATCCTCGGAGCCTGAGAGGACGCACGGTGACACCCCACACGGCGGGAGGGCGCACCTCCCCATGATCGATTTCCTCAACCGGAACATCTTCCAGCCCCACCCCGAGCTGCTGATCTTCATCACGGTCGCGCTCGGCTTCCTCTTCGGCAAGCTGCGCTACCGGGCCATCGCGCTCGGCGCGGTGACGGGCTGTCTGGTGGCGGGGCTGCTGCTCGGCGCCCAGTTCAAGATCACCATCGACGCCACGGTGAAGAACCTGTTCTTCACGCTGTTCCTCTTCGCGCTCGGCTACAAGGTCGGCCCGCAGTTCTTCCGCGGTCTGCGGAAGGACGGCATGCCGCAGGTGATCAACGCGGTCATCGTCTGCGTCACCGGTCTGCTGGTCTCCTGGGGCTTCGCCACGATGCTCGGCTACGGACCCGGGCTCTCGGCCGGTCTGCTCGGCGGCGCGCTCACCCAGTCGGCCGTCATCGGTGTCGCCCAGGACGCCATCGGCAACCTGCCGGGGCTTTCCGCCGGCCAGATGAAGACCGAGGAGAACCTGGTCGCGATCGGCTACGCGGTCACCTACCCGCTCGGCACGATCCTGTGCGCCATGCTGCTGGCCAACTTCCTGCCCCGGATCTACAAGCGGGACCTGGCCGTCGAGTCGGCCCAGCTGGCCAAGGAGATGGACGCCCCCGGGGACAATCCCGACCTGGCCGAGGGCTACTACGAGGTCGTGCTCCGCGCGTACGAGATCGGGCACTCCGCGCTGGTCGGGCGGACCATCGACGACTTCGAGCACCAGCAGAAGGAGCTCGGGCACCGGATCTACCTCACCCGGGTCCGGCGCGACGGGCAGATCCTCGACCACGACCAGCAGACCGTGCTGCGCACGGGCGACGTGGTCGCGGTCAGCGCCCTGCGCGGCTCGCTGATCGACTTCGACGCCCGCACCAACATCGGGCCCGAGACCGACGACGTCGAGCTGCTCGGCTACCAGACCGAGAGCCTGCACGTGGTCGCCTCGGAGAAGGCGCAGCTCGGCAAGACGGTCGCGGAGCTGCGGCGCGAGCCCTTCATGGTCGGGGTGTACATCGACAAGATCTACCGCTCGGGCGCGGAGTTCCCGTACCGGCTGTCCACCCAGCTGGAGCGCGGCGACACGGTGGTCCTGACCGGCCCGAAGCGGCTGGTCGACCCGGCGGGCGAGGCGATCGGCAAGCCGGTGCCCACCTCCTTCGCCACCGACATGCTCTGGGTCGGCCTCGGCGTCTTCCTCGGCGGCTGCGTCGGCATCCCGGCGCTGACCGTCTCCGGTGTGCCGATCTCGCTGTCCACCTCCGGCGGCGCGCTGATCATGGGTCTGGTCTTCGGCTGGATCCGCGGCAAGTACCCGACGTACGGCAACGTCCCGCCGGGCGCCCAGTGGTTCATGGACACCCTCGGCCTGTGCCTGTTCGTCGCGGTCGTCGGCATCAACGCCGGGCCCAGCTTCACGAGCGGGCTCTCCACGGCCGGCTGGGGGCTGCTGATCTGGGGCGCGGTGGCCACCCTGGTCCCGCTGATCGTGGGCTTCCTGGTGGGCCACTACATCCAGAAGATCCGCTTCCCGATCCTGATGGGCGTGCTGGCCGGCGGCCAGACCACGACCGCGGCCATCGGCGCGATCAACGAACAGTCCCGGTCGCAGATCCCCACGCTCGGCTACACGATCCCCTACGCGGTGGGCAACGTCCTGCTGACCATCTGGGGCGCCGTCATCGTCATCCTCAACCACTGAAGGGTTCACCGTGCCCAAGACCACGTTCACCCGCGAGGAGATCAAGTCCTTCGCACAGCTCTCGCCGTTCGAGCTGAAGGACAAGTTCATCAAGATCGCGCAGGCGGCGCAGGCCGACAAGCCCGGCCAGAAGGACAAGTCGCAGGCGCAGATGCTCAACGCGGGCCGCGGCAACCCGAACTGGGTCGCCACCGGCCCCCGCGAGGCGTTCTACGCGCTCGGCTACTTCTCGCTCGCCGAGTCCCGCCGGGTGTGGACCGCCGACAACCTGGGCGGGATGCCCGAGAAGGCCGGCGCCGGCGCCCGCTTCGACACCTTCGCGCGCCAGCACCCGGACCTGCCCGGCATCGAGCTCCTCCAGAACTGCGTCGAGTACGCCATCGAGCGCTTCGGCTTCGACAAGGACGCCTTCGTCCACGAGCTGACCGACAGCACCATCGGCGACAACTACCCGGTGCCGGACCGGATCCTCGCCCACACCGAGCAGATCGTCCGCGGCTACGTCGACGACGAGATGTTCGACAAGCGCCCGCCGGCCGGGAACGTCTCGTACTTCGCGACCGAGGGCGGCACCGCCGCCATGTGCTACATCTTCGACTCCCTGATGAAGAACGGGATCCTCAAGAAGGGCGACCGGATCGCCCTGATGGTGCCGGTCTTCACCCCGTACATCGAGATCCCCGAGCTCGACACGTACGAGTTCGACGTCGTCAACGTCAACGCGAGCCTGTTCGCGGAGACCGGCGTCCGCGAGTGGCGCTACCCGGCCGAGGAGGTCGAGAAGCTCGCCGACCCCTCGGTGAAGCTGGTCTGCGTGGTCAACCCGTCCAACCCGCCGTCGCTCGCGATGAGCCAGCGGGTGGCGGACCAGATCAAGGACATCGTCGCGACGAAGAACCCGAACCTGATGATCGTCACGGACGACGTGTACGGCACCTTCGTCGAGGGCTTCCGCTCGCTCGCCGCCGACCTGCCCCGCAACACCCTGCTCGTGTACTCGTACTCGAAGCACTACGGCTGCACCGGGCACCGGCTCGGCGTCATCGGGCTGCACGACGACAACGTCATCGACGAGATGATCGCGAACCTGCCGCAGTCCGAGAAGGACCGGCTGAACAAGCGGTACGGGACGCTGACCCTGGAGCCCGAGAAGATCCGCTTCATCGACCGGCTCGTCGCCGACTCCCGGCAGGTCGCGCTCAACCACACGGCGGGGCTCTCGCTGCCCCAGCAGGTGCAGATGTCGCTGTTCTCCCTCTTCGACATGCTGGAGGAGGGCCAGGCGTACAAGCACAAGATCCGGGCCATCGTGAAGCAGCGGCTCGACCTGCTCCTCGAAGGCGCCCAGATGAAGATCGCCGAGGATCCCAAGCGGGCCGGGTACTACATCGAGCTCGACCTCCTCGCGGAGGCGGAGCGGGTGCACGGCAAGGACTTCGCGGACTTCCTGGAGAAGAACTACGAGCCGGTGGACCCGCTGTTCCGGCTCGCCGAGCAGACCAGCGTGGTCCTCCTCAACGGCGGCGGCTTCGACGGCCCGGAGTGGTCGGTCCGGGTCTCGCTGGCCAACCTGGACGACCTGGACTACCTGAAGATCGGCCACCACCTGCGGGGGATCTTCAACGACTACGCGGAGGAGTGGAAGAGCGCGAAGGCGGGGTAGGCGGGCGGGGGTTCAGGGCGGGGGGCGGCCGGCCCTTCGCCCTTCGTCCACCGGCGGAGATATTTCTGTAGCGGGCGTTATGAAATCTGGTACGGTGAGTCCACCGCTGATTTCATAGCGTCCGCTCCGCCTTTCCGGGGCGCGGGCGCCGACCACGGGGGACCTGCCATGACCGCGACCGCACCGCCCGCGCCCACCCGCACCCTGCTCCTCGCCCACGGCTCCGGCGGCGGGGTCGACTCCCACTTCGGCCCGGTCCGCGCCGCGCTGGCCGCCGGGGGGCGCCGGGTCGTCGGCTTCGACCTGCCGGGATCCGGCGCCGCCCCGCGCGCCACCGCCCCGCTCGACCTGGACGCGCTCGCCGACGGGCTGGTCGCCGAGGCGGACGCGGCGGGGGCCGGGCGCTTCGCCGTAGCCGGGTACTCGCTGGGCACGACCGTCGCGGTACGGGCCGCCACCCGGCATCCGGAGCGGGTGACCGCGCTGGTGCTCACCGCCCCGTTCGCGCGGGCGGACCACGCGCTGCGGCAGGCTTCGTACCTGTGGCGGGACCTCGCCGGGAGCGGGCAGCACGAGCTGGTGGCGCGGCTGCTGGTGCCGCTCGTCTTCAGCCCGGCCATGCTCGACCCGATGAGCCCCGAGGTGGTCGAGGGGATCGTGCGGCTCACCGCCGAGTCGGTCCCGGACGGGACCCCGGACCACGCCGACCTGGTGATCCGGGCGGACATCCGGGAGGACCTGGCGCGGGTGCGGGTCCCCACCCTCGTCGTCTCGACCACCGGGGACCGGCTGGTCTCCCCCGCGCTGCACCGCGCGGTCGCCGCCGGTGTGCCCGGCGCCCGCCTGGCCGAACTGGCCACCGGCCACGCGCCCTTCGCGGAGAACCCGGCGGTGTGGGGGAAGCTCATCACCGGGTTCCTGGAGGAGGTGGAGGGCGGCTCCGCCGCCGGGTGAGGTGCGCGCCCCGGCAGGAGGTGGGGGTGGGATCCGGCCGGGACGCGCGGTGTGGGGGGTGTGGAGGTGCGGCGGCGGAGCGCGTGACGGCAACGCTAGCGGCCACGGACCCCCAACGGGCCGCGAAAGCAGCGAGGTTGGGGATTCTTAGGCTCCACTTAAGGAAGGCATCGGGGCGCCGAAAGGTTGGCGGGCGGCGGGGCGCCCATCAGACCTTCTGGCGCCTGCCCCGGCGGCCCGCGCCCGCCCCGGCGCGGCGGCCCCGGCGGCCCCCGCCGCCCGGGCGGCGGCCGTCGAGGCCGATCCAGATGCGCACCTCGGTGCCGCCGAGGACCGAGTGCCCGATGCGGACGTCACCGCCGGTGGACTCCGCCATGCGGCGCACGATGTCGAGCCCGAGTCCGGTGGAGCCGTCGCGGGCGCCGCTGTTGCCGCGGGCGAGGGCGGCGGCCGGGTCGGCGATGCCGGAGCCCGCGTCGGAGACCAGGATGATGACGGCGTCGTCGCCGTTGTGGACGTCCACCGAGAAGGCGGTGCCGACGGGGGTGTGCCGGAAGACGTTGCCGAGCAGGGCGTCGAGCGCGGCGACGAGTTCGGGCCGGGCGACCGGGATGCGCACGGGCGCGTCCACGCCGGCGACCCGGACCGTGCGGTCCTCGTCCTCGGCCAGCGCCGACCAGAAGTCCATCCGCTCCCGCACCACTTCGGAGGCGTCGCAGCCCGCCAGGGGCACGGTCGGCTGGGTCTGCGGCTTGGCCTCGCGGGCGGTGCGGATGATCGTGTCCACCTCGCGCTCCAACTGCTCGACGGCGGCCCGGGTCTGGTCGGCGGCGGGGCCGGAGCCCAGCGAGGCCGTGTTGAGCCGGAGCACGGTCAGCGGGGTGCGCAGCCGGTGGGAGAGGTCGGCGGCGAGCTCGCGTTCGTTGGCGAGGAGCTGGACGACCTGGTCGGCCATCGAGTTGAAGGCGGTGGCGGCGGACTTGAGCTCCGGCGGGCCCTCCTCGGGGACCCGGGCGCCCAGCCGGCCCTCGCCGAGTTCGTGGGCGGCGCGGGCGAGCCGCTGGGCGGGCTGGACCATGCGCACGCCGAGCCGGTCGGCGACCGCCACGGAGCCGACGATCAGGGCGGCCCCGACGGCGGCCAGGACCAGCCAGGCGGTGGCGACGCCGTTGGTGACCTCGCCCTCGGGGACGAAGAGTTCGACGATGGCGACCTGGTCGGGGCTGACCGCGGTCGGCTGGAGGAGCACCGAGCCGCCCGGCACCTCGGCGATGGTGGCCCGGCCGAGCCGCCGGGTGGTGGCCAGGTTCTGGTCGGTGGCGCGCCGGGTGCCGACCTCGACGCCCTCGGCGCCGGGCCGGTCCGGCGGCGGGGGCAGATGGACGGCCAGCCGGCCCTCGGCGCCGTCGTCGGTGGTGGCGACGGCCCGGTCGAGCTGCTCGCGGTCCGTGGTGATCGCGAGGACCGGGGCCAGACCGGCCGCCCGGCGCTCGGCGTTGGAGAAGGCCCGGTCCCTGGCCATCTCCTTGACGACCAGGCCGAGCGGCACGGCGAACGCGACGACGACCATGGCGGTGACGGCGAGCGACACCTTGACCAGCGCCCATCTCACGGCAGCGCCTCCAGGGGCGGTTCGAGCTTCACGCCCACCCCGCGCAGGGTGTGCAGATAGCGGGGCCGGGCGGCCGTTTCGCCCAACTTGCGTCGCAGCCATGACAAATGTACGTCGATGGTCTGGTCGTCCCCGTACGACTGCTGCCACACCTCGGCCAGCAGCTCCTTGCGCGGCACGACCACCCCGGGACGGCCGGCCAGGAAGGCCAGCAGGTCGAACTCCCGCCGGGTCAGGTCGAGCGGGGTGCCGTCGAGGGCCGCCTGGCGGCGCAGCGGGTCGATGGCGAGCCCGCCGACCCGGATCTCGCGCGGCGGCGGCACCTCGCCCGCCGAGGACCGGGCCCGGCGCAGCACGGCCGCCATCCGGGCGGACAGGTGCTCCACGGAGAAGGGCTTGGTCAGATAGTCGTCGGCGCCGTCGTTCAACAGCCGGACGATCTCCGCCTCGTCGTCGCGCGCGGTCGCGATGATCACCGGCACGTCGGTGATGCCGCGCAGCATCTTCAGCGCCTCGGACCCGTCCAGATCGGGCAGTCCGAGGTCGAGGATGACCACGTCGAAACGGAAATGGGCGACCTCGCGCAGCGCCTCCAGGGCCGTGCCGACGCTGCGCACCAGGTGCGACGCCTCGGTCAGATGCCGGATGAGGGCGGAGCGCACGAACTGGTCGTCCTCGACCACGAGCACACTTGCCATGGGGCGCACCGTACGCCATTCGGGGGATGGCAGTATGAGCCGGATGCGAAGAGGACTGGTTCACGCGCTGGCGTGGTCGCTCGCCACGGGCGGGGCCGTCACGCTCTCGTGGTGGGGCGTGCACACGGTGCTGGCGGGCACGGTCTACGACCCGCCGCGCGCCCTGCCGATCCCGGCCGGCATCGGCACGGCCACCGGCGGCTCCGAGCCGGTCACCTCCTCGACCAGCGCGTCCGGTTCCCCGAGCGCGCCGCCGGCCACTCCCCCGGCGACGACCCGCCCGCCGAGCTCCCCCGCGACGCACCCCACGCACCGCCCGAGCTCCCCGGCGACCGGGACCGGCGCCCCCGGCGGCACACAGGGCCCGGGCACGGCGCCGGACCAGGGCGGCAACGGCGGGGGCGGCGGCACGGGGAACGTGCAGAGCTACGGCACGGACGGCGGCCGGGCCGTCTTCGACCTCGGCCCCTCCTCGGCCGAACTGGTCAACGCGACCCCGGAGTCGGGCTGGCAGATGCAGGTGTGGAAGCAGGCGACCTGGATCCGGGTGACCTTCACCAAGGACAGCCGGGAGATCTCGGTGTTCTGCATGTGGCACGACACCGCGCCCCGCGTGGAGATCGACGAGCGCGCGGTCTGAGTCCCGTCGTCAGCGGAAGACGGCGGCCGGGGGGACCGGCGAGGGCTTCGCGCTGGCGTCGGTGACCGGTGCCGCGCCGCCGGTGAAGTCGGCGAGCGCCCGGCCGTGTTCGACCCGCCCGGCGTGCGGGTCGCCCGCGACCCGGCGGGTCAGCTCGGCCACCGGGAGCTCCCGGTCGGAGGCGAGCAGCACCGCGTTGCCGAAGCGGCGCCCGCGCAGCACGGTCGGGTCGGCGGTGAGGGCCAGTTCGGGGAAGACGGCGGCGGCGGTGGCGACCTGGCCGCGCAGATGGGCCAGCGGCGGGCCGTCGGCGAGGTTGGCCGCGTAGAAGCCGCCGGGCCGCAGCACCCGGCGCACCTCGGCGAGGAATTCGGTGCTGGTGAGGTGGGCGGGGGTGCGGGCCCCGCTGAACACGTCGGCGATGATCAGGTCCGCCCAGCCGTCCTGCACCTTCCCGAGCCCGGCGCGGGCGTCGGTGGAGCGGACCCGGATGCGGGCGGTGGTGTCCAGGGGCAGCTCCCGGCGGACGAGCTGCACGAGCGGGCCGTCGAGCTCCACGATCTGCTGGGTGGAGCGGGGCCGGGTGGCCGCGACGTACCGGGCGAGGGTGAAGGCGCCGCCGCCGAGGTGCACGGCCTGGATCGGGCGGTTCGGCGGGGCGGCGAGGTCGGCGATGTGGCCGAGACGCCGCTGGTACTCGAAGCCGAGGTGCGCGGGGTCGTCGAGATCGACGTGCGACTGCGGGGCGCCGTCGATGAGCAGCGTCCAGCCGCGGGGGCGCTCCCGGTCGGGTATGAGTTCGGCGAGCCCGCCGTCGACGGTCTCGACGACGGCGACGGCCGACGCCGTTCGCTCCCGCTGTCTGTTCCTTGCCACGTGCCCCATTATCGACGCAGCCGGCCGGGCGCCGCCCGACGAGCCGCGAGGGGGCCGCGAGGGGCCGGGGGAAGGCTCAGTGGCAGCCGTCCGCGGCCTCGATCAGGCGGGCCGCCTGGCCGAGGGCCTCGCGGAGCATCGCCGGGTCGGTCACCTCGCCGCTGTCGCCGGGGGGCAGCAGCCAGTCCGCGGGGCGGGGGGTGGCGCCGTCCGGGCCGGGCAGCTCCGGGAGCTCCGGCAGGCGCAGCCCGCGGCCCGCGGTCCTGGTACACGCGCTGCCCGGCATGTCCCAGCCGGCGGCGGTCCCGGGCGGGACCAGGAAGCCGAGCGTGTCGCAGGCCCCGTCGTGCAGCACCGGGCCGACGGCGGGGGCCCCGCCGCGCCGCAGGATGTCGACGGCCTCCAGGCCCTGCCGGGCGGGCACGGTGACCAGGTCGCAGGGTTCGGCCGGGGACGCGCTGGCGTCCGGGGTGGGCGCGTGCATCGCGCTGGACTGTGACGCGGTATCCGCCATGGGACCCCTCCTCACTCCAGTAGGAGACACGTATCCGCCTCTCCACATGGTTCAACGCCCGAGGGCGTCAACGGCTACGGCGGCGCGCCGCCGCAAAGGATGGCAGTTCATGGCAGATCGCAGGCGAGATATCCGATTTGTTTGCAAACTCCGCGTACGCGGCCGGTCACAGCCGGTACGTTCTTGCCCCGCCGGAACACCGGCAGCACCAGGAGAGGGCTCGGCCATGGCGTTGTCACGGGCAGTTCCCAATCTCGCCTTCCGCGGACTCCGCGGCCGGCACTCGCCGGCGGAGTTCGCCGCGTCGGTCCGCCGGGCCGCGCGGGAGATCGGCGAGCAGGTCGCATGTGACGCCCGCTACATCGGGCGCGTGGAGGCGGGCGAGATCCGCTGCCCCAACTACGCGTACGAGCGGGTCTTTCTGCACATGTTCCCCGGACTGAGCCTCGCGGACCTGGGCTTCTCGGCGCGGGAGGCCGTTCGCGGCCGGCGGCCGGCCGTCCCGGCCGGGGCACCGCCGCCCCTCGCCATCACCACCCGGAACGATGAGGAGAGCGACGTGCTGCGTCGCGCATTCATGACCGGCGGCACCGCCACCCTGGCGGCCGTCTCGCTGGGACTCGGCGGCCCCGCCGCCGCGATCCCCGCCCCCCGTGGCGCCCACCGCGTCGGCGACGCCGAGGTGCGCGCCGTCGAGGACGCCGTACGCCAGATCCGCCTGCTCGACGACCGGCACGGCGCCGACGGCCTCTACCAGCGCGCCACCCAGCCGCTCCGTACCGCCTACGCCCTGCTCGACGCGGGTGTCAGCGCCCGCCGCTCCACCGCCGACCGGCTGCACAACGGCGCCGGCGAGCTCGCCATCTCCGTCGGCTGGCTCGCCCACGACTCCGGCCGGCTCGACGAGGCCCGCTCCCACTACGCCGAGGCCCTCGCGACCGCCCGGGTCGCCGGGGACGCCGCCCTGGAGGCGCACGCCTTCTGCAACACCTCGTTCCTGGCCAGGGACGCGGGCCGGTACCGGGAGGCCGTCCGGGCCGCCCAGGCCGGGCTGCGGGCCGCGCAGCCGCTGGGCTCCGCCCGGCTGCTCACCCTGCTGACCCTGCGCGAGGCCGCGGCGTGGGCCGGGCTCGGCGACCGGGCCGCCTGCACCCAGGCCCTCGGCCGCGCCCACGACCTCTTCGGCCGCGGCCGAGGCGAGCAGGACCCCGAGTGGATGTCGTTCTTCGGCGAGCCCGAGCTGGAGGCCCTGGAGGCCCAGTGCTGGTCGATGCTGGGCGACTGGACCCGCGCCGCCCGGCACGCCCACCGGGCGACCGCGCTCCAGGACCCGCACTTCGCCCGCAACCTGGCCCTCTACCGGGCCCAGCTCGCCGGGAACCTCGCCCACGCGGGGCACCCCGACGAGGCCGCGGCCCAGATGCAGCGGGTGGTGGACTCCCTGGACGGCGTCGACTCCGCCCGCATCCGCACCCTGCTCGCCGAGACCCGCCGGGTCCTCGCCGCGTACTGACCGGCGTACGGGACGGCGCACTGACCGGCGTACGGGACGGGGCACGGACCCCGCGTACGGGGACCCGCGCACCGACCCCGCGTACGGTCCGGCTCGCCGCCCCGTCAGGGCCGTGCCGGGACTCCCGTCACGCCTGTTCCAGGTGCCCGGTGTCGTTCCAGCGCTCGACCGCGGGCGCGCCGTAGGCCCAGCCCAGGACCGACAGGCTGGTCGGGTCGAGGCGGATGCGGGAGGCGAAGGAGACGTCCTCCCCCATCCAGCGCGCGGCGATCGAGCGCAGGATGTGCCCGTGCGCGAAGACCAGCACGTCGCGGTCGGCCGAGCGGGCCCACTCCACGACCTGGTCGGCCCGCGCGGACAGCTCCGCGAGCGTCTCGCCGTCCGGGACGGCGTCGCGCCAGATGAACCAGCCCGGCCGGACGGCCTGGATCTCGGCCGGGGTCATCCCCTCGTAGGCGCCGTAGTCCCACTCCATCAGCGCGTCCCAGTTCTCCGCGCGCTCGCCGAAACCGGCGAGCTCGCAGGTCTCCCGCGCCCGCACCAGCGGGCTGGTGCGCACCTCGACGCCGTCGAGCCCGGCCCACGGGCCGCGGCTCAGGCGCGCGCCGAGCAGCTTCGCCCCGCGCCGGCCCTCGTCGAGCAGGGGGATGTCGGTCCTGCCGGTGTGCTTGCCGAGCAGCGACCATTCGGTCTGCCCGTGCCGGGCGAGCAGGATGCGCGGTGCCATGGGGTCTCTCCGGGTGGTTCGGAACGGATCGCTCTCCATCATCGCCCACATGAATTCCCGGTGGCTTCCGGGCAACCGCGTGCCGCTCCCCCGCGTCCTCACACGATCGGGGGACACGGGACCGGCGGGGCTGGGGGAATCGGATGCGCAGACCACGGTGGTGGGCGGAGCTCGCGCTGATCGGCGCGGTGTACGCGGCCTATTCCGGCGGGCGGCTGCTGGCCCGGGGCGACGTGGACACCGCGGTCGGCCACGGGCTGGCGCTGCTGCGGGCCGAGGAGGTCCTGGGGATCGACGTGGAGCGGGCGCTGAACCGCCTGTTCACCTCGGTGCCCGCGCTCGGCGTCCCGGCCGACTTCCTGTACGCCTCGCTGCACTACCTGGTCACCCCGGCGGTCCTGGTGTGGCTGTTCCGGCGGCGGCCCGCGCGCTACCGGGCGGCCCGGACCTGGCTGATGGTCTCGACGCTGCTCGGGCTCGTCGGCTTCACCCTGCTGCCGACCTGTCCGCCGCGGCTGCTCGACCCCGGGTACGGCTTCGTCGACACGATGGCGCGGTTCAGCGCGTACGGCTGGTGGGGCGCCGAGGCCAGCGCCCCGCGCGGGATGGGCGCGCTCACCAACCAGTACGCGGCGATGCCCAGCCTGCACGTGGGGTGGGCGCTGTGGTGCGGGGTGATGCTGTGGCGGTACGCCCCCGAGGCGCGCAGGACGCTGTGGCGCGCGGCCGGCGCCGGCTATCCGCTGCTGACCACGCTGGTGGTCATGGGCACGGCCAACCACTACCTCCTGGACGCGGTCGCCGGGGCGGCCGTGATGGGGGCGGGGCTGCTGCTCACCCCGTACGCGCTGCGGCTGGCCGACCGGGTCGCGGCGCGGCTGCCGGGGCGGGGTCCCGGCGGGGGCTCGGGCGGGGCGATCGGGGCCGAATCCGCCCGAAACTCCCCGGCTGTCAGTGGCGGATGGGAGACTTCCGCGGGTGAGCGCATCCCTCGACAGCGGTCCGCCCCGACCGCCTCAGACGACCGTCCGGCATCGGCTCGCTGAGCTGCGCGGACCGGCCTCCGTGCCGCGTCCGCTCGACGCGCGGGCGGTGGCCGCGCTGGCGGCCAACCCGGGCTGCCGGCGGCGCGCGCTGCTGGACGGCGCCGGGGTCGACAAGACGGCGCTGGCCGCGAAGCTGGGCTCCCCCTCGGGGTACGGCCAGTCGCAGTTCGCGATAGCGCGGGGCAACGCGTTCGAGGCGAAGGTGAAGGCCGACGGCGGGCGGGAGCTGCTGCGGCTGCTCGGTGTCGAGGAGCCCGCGGAGGTGGACCTGCCGGACCTCGCGGCGGCCGGGCCGCAGGGCCGGGCGGCCCGGACGGCGCTCGCGCTGCGGGAGGCCACCGGGGCGGGCCGCTGGGCGCTGCTCGACCACCCGATGCTGGCCGTGGAGGTGGCGGGGGCGCCCGTCTATCTGGAGCCGGACGTGGTGGTGGTCCACCCCGACGGGCGCTGGACGGTCGTGGAGATCAAGTCCTTCCCGATGATCGACGGCGCGGCCGATCCCGCGAAGGTGGGCGCCGCGGCCCGGCAGGCCGCGGTGTACGTGCTGGCGCTCGGCAGGGTCGCCGCCGTCACCGAGGACGCGACGGTGTCCCACTCGGTGCTGCTGGTGTGCCCCAAGGACTTCTCCAACCTGCCGACGGCGGCGGCGGTCGACGTGCGCAAGCAGCTGTCGGTGACCCGGCGTCAGGTGGAGCGGCTGACCCGGCTCGACGAGATCGTGGCGGCGCTGCCCGAGGACGTCTCCTTCGACGTGGCGGAGTGCTCGCCGGAGCGGCTGGCCGCCTCGGTGGAGGCGGTGCCGCACGCGTACGCGCCGGAGTGCCTGGCCGCCTGCGAGCTGGCCTTCCACTGCCGGGCGCGGGCGCGGGCCGCCGGTGTGGTGGAGGCGCTGGGCCGTTCGGTGCGCGGGGAGCTGGGCGGGCTGACGACGATCGGCGAGGTGCTGGCGGCGGCGCGGCGGGAGAGCGGGGAGGACGCGCAGGGCGCACAGGACGGGGAGAGCGGCGGGAGCGGCGACGATCCGGCGGTGGCGGCGCTGCGCCGGGCGCGGGAGCTGCGGGCGGAGGCGCTGGGATGCCGCTGATCGCCACGCTGGCCCGGATGGAGGCCGTCGAGTCGGGCCGGGCGCGCCCGCTGGCCACGGTCCGGCACCGGCATCTGTCGGCGCGCCCACTGGTCCTCGTACCGCTGACGACCTCCGGTGAGGCCGGGGCGCCGCTGGGGGCGCTGGTCGGCACCGATCCGGCGGAGCCTCGGCTGCTGGTCGTGCCGCAGCCGCGCGACCGGGACCTGCGCTTCACGTTCCTGGCGGAGCTGGCGGACGCGGTGCTGCCGTACGTCGACTCGTTCACCGGGGACGTGGAGGCGGTCGAGCGGTCCGAGACCGACCCGGAGACCGGCAGGAAGGCCAAGGTCGAGGTCGAGCTGTGCGCGGACGCCCCGCAGCTGATCGTGCCGGGCCGGGCGGCCGTGGAGTACGTGCGGCTGCTGGGGCGCTCGACGCGGTTCCGGCGGACCGCCGAGCAGGATCCGGAGACGCCGTTCCCGGCGCCGCCGCGGGTGCCGCTGCTGGGCCGCTGGCTGACGCACTACGGGGAGCGGGCGCGGGTGCCGGGCTCCTCGCTGCTGGTCGCGGCGACGGACCTGCTGAACCGGCACTGGGCGACGGGCCAGTCCTCGCTGGAGGACCAGCACCTGGGCGCGCTGCTGGCCTGGATCGACCCGCCGGAGGGCGCGTCGGGCGCGGAGGCGGCGCTGCGGGCGGAGCTGGAGCGGGACGAGCGGGGGCAGTTGTGGTGCCCGCCGGCGGGTCCCGCGACCGATCCGGCCTTCGACAACGGGCTGCTGGCGCCCGCGATCGAGCGCTACGACCGGGCCCGGCAGGCGATGGGCGCGGCCGAGGACGGTGGGGCGGCCGAGGACGGGCTGGCCGCGCTGAGCGGCGCCGAGCGGGAGATCCGGCGGCTGCTGGTCACCCAGCTGAAGCCGACCTGGGACGCGGTGTGGCGGGCCCTCGGGCTGCTGCGGGAGCTGCCGGAGGGCGCGCGGGTGGCCGAGCGCTGGACCCGGGACCGCTGGTCGTTCACGGGGCAGCGGGACCGGATCGCCGCGGGCGAGCCGCCGCAGCCGCGCCGGGACGACGCGGTGACGGCGGCGCGGAAGCTGGCGGCGCGCGAGCAGGCGCAGGCGCAGCTGGAGGCGCAGGAGGCGCTGGACGATCCGCTGGTGCTGGCGGGGCGGCGGCTGTCCGGCGAGGCGTTCGTGGGAGAGGTGGCGGAGGTGACGATGACGCGTACGGAGCGGGGGCGTCCGCGTCCGCTGCTGACCGTCCGCTCGGACGACGCGCCGCGCCTGGACGAGGGGGTGAAGGTGTTCCGCTCGCTCGACGGCAGGCCGCAGGCGGCGGAGTTCGTGGGGTGGGAGCCGGACGGGGCGCTGGTGCTGCGGATCACGGACCGGATGGGCCGGGCCAAGGAGCCGGCGGAGGGTTCGGTGCCGGAGAAGGGCGAGCGGATCGCCTGGACGCTGTTCGAGCACGAGGCGCGGGTGGGTGCGAAGCTGCCGGACCCGGAGGAGACCCCGTGGACGCACGGGGGGCCGCCGCGGGCGGACGCCGTGGAGCTGCCGGACGCGGTGACGCCGGAGGATGTGCTGTGAGCGCGGTCCGAGAGCTGTTCGATCCCTCGGCGCTGGCCGCGCGGGCGACCCGCGAGATCCTCGCCGACACGCTGGCCGGCTCCGCGCGCGGGGTGGTCGTGGACTCGCCGCCGGGCGCCGGGAAGTCGACGCTGGTGGTGCGCGCCGCGCTGGAACTGGCGGCGGCGGGGCGCCCGTTGATGGTGGTGGCGCAGACCAACGCGCAGGTGGACGACCTGGTGCTGCGGATCGCGGAGAAGGAGCCGGAGCTGGCGGTGGGCCGGCTGCACTCGAACGACGCGGATCCGTACGACCGGGCGCTGGACGGCCTGGAGCAGGTGCGGAAGTCGGCGAAGGCCGGGGACCTCGCGGGGCTTCCGGTGGTGGTGTCGACGGCGGCGAAGTGGGCGCACGTGAAGAACGTGGAGCCGTGGGCGCACGCGATCGTGGACGAGGCGTACCAGATGCGTTCGGACGCGCTGCTCGCCGTGGCGGGGCTGTTCGAGCGGGCGCTGTTCGTGGGCGACCCGGGGCAGTTGGACCCGTTCTCGGTGGTGGGCGCGGAGCAGTGGGCGGGGCTCTCGTACGATCCGTCGGCGAGCGCGGTGGCCACGCTGCTGGCGCACAATCCGGAGCTGCCGCAGCACCGGCTGCCGGTCTCGTGGCGGCTGCCGGCGTCGGCGGCGCCGCTGGTGTCGGACGCCTTCTATCCGTACACGCCGTTCCGCAGCGGCACGGGGCACGGGGACCGGCGGCTGTCGTTCGGGGTGGCCTCGGACGGTTCGGGTCCCGACCGGGTGCTGGACGAGGCGGCGGAGTCGGGCTGGGGCCTGCTGGAGCTGCCGGCCCGGCACACCCCGCGCACGGATCCGGAGGCGGTGCACGCGGTCGCCCTGGTGGTGCGGCGGCTGCTGGACCGGGGCGGGGCGGCGGTCTCGGAGCGCTCCGAGGCGCCCGCGCCGGTCACCGCGGACCGGATCGCCGTGGGGACCGCCCACCGGGACCAGGCGGCGGCGGTCCGGGCGGAGCTCGCCCGGCTCGGGGTGACGGGTGTGACGGTGGACACGGCCAACCGGCTCCAGGGCCGGGAGTACGACGTGACGGTGGTGCTGCACCCGCTGTCGGGCCGCCCGGACGCCACCGCCTTCCACCTGGAGACGGGCCGCCTGTGCGTGCTGGCCTCGCGGCACCGGCACGCCTGCGTGGTGGTGTGCCGCGCGGGCGTCGCCGAGCTGCTGGACGAGCACCCGTCGACGGAGCCGGTCCAGCTGGGGGTCACGGTGAAGTTCCCGGACGGCTGGGAGGCGAATCACGCGGTGCTGTCGCATCTGGCGGAGCACCGGGTGGGCTGGGCGCCGTGACGGGGGCGCCCCTGCCGCTCGGTCCTCCGGCCCGGCCCCCGGGCCCGGGGGCGCGTGGTGTGCGTCGGGCGCCGGTGGGTGCGCCCTGGGGCGCTCTTGCCCGGCGCGGGAGAATGGGTGGTGGCCCGGGCGTCCGGGCCGCGTGTGTGCGAGGAGGAGAACGATGGCGGAACCCGCGGAGCGGAGCGGTCAGCGACGGGTCAGGCCGGCCCCGCTGATCTTCGAGCCTGCCGAGGCGACCGCCGATCCGGAGCACTTCTTCGACCTGGAGTCGATCGAGGACCCCCGGGAGCTGCTCTCCCGGGCGACGGAGCTGACGCTGGCGTTCCGGGCGGCGGCGGACCGGGCGCTGGAGTTCCAGGCGATCGCGGCGGCGCAGCTCGCGGATCCGCGCCGGTTCGACCGGCTGACGCCGAAGGCCGTGGCGGAGCGGGCGGAGTGGACCGAGGACTACGCCCGGAAGATGATCGAGTTCGGCGAGAACCTGATCCGGGCGAGCGGCCAGGACCCGGAGGAGTGAGCCGCCGCCCCGGCCTCGGCAGGGGGCCGGACCGGGCGGGCCGACCGGGCCGGAGGGGGCCGGGACCGAGTGGATCCGGCCACGGGTCTGATTTTCTGGCATATGCCGGGGCGCACGATACTCCCCCGGACCCCGTCGTGTCCGGGTTTCCGGCAACCCGCTGAAACGAGACGGTCACGCCCGGTAGATCTTCCGGTATGACCACTTGGCTGCGCGAAGAGACGACCCCCTACGAGATCCTGCACGCCCTGCGTGACCTGGACGAGGGGCGGCACCAGGCCGCGCGGGTCACCGAGGCGGGGGCCGCCTGGCTCGCCTCCGCCGTCACCGGGCCGCGCTCGCTGCTGGACCGCTGGGACGCGCAGCCCACCGCCGCCCCGGTGCTGCCCTGCGGCACCGCCTTCGACGTGGTCAACGTGGAGCCGACGTTCGGCCGCCGGATGCTGGACCGGCTGTGGGCGGAGGGGCCCGGCTGCGGGCCGGTCGCCACCCACCGGGGCCGGATGCTGCTCTTCGCCGCCCCGGGCACCGCGCAGCGCTTACCGTCGCTGCTCGACTGGGAGGAGTGGGGCCAGGCGGTGCCCCGGCCGCTCTGCCACGGCACCGGCGACGCCGTGACCGTCCCCGCGCTGGCCCCCGGGGACGCCGGCGGCCCCCGCTGGCTGGTCGCCCCCGACACCCGCTCCCCGTGGCTGCCCGGTCCCGAGGTGCTGCTCTGGGCCTGCGTCCGGGCGGTCAGGGCCGCCTCCGCCGCCGACGTGCGGGTATCGATTTTTCCTTCGGTGGATCCGGGTGCTAATGTCTACGACGTCAGCAGGCGCCGCTAGCTCAGTTGGTTAGAGCAGCTGACTCTTAATCAGCGGGTCCGGGGTTCGAGTCCCTGGCGGCGCACCGACGGAAGAAGCCCCTCGCGGAAGCGGGGGGCTTCTTCGTGTGCGCGGAGCGGTCAGCGGGCCGCCTGCGGGCCCGTGACGCGGACGGTCCAGACACCCGCCGCGGTCCGGTCGGCGACCTCCACCCGTACGCCCGTGCCCGGCACGGTGAAGGACTCCCCCACGGCCAGCGGGGCGTCCGCGAGCGGCGGGTAGACCGAGCGGTCCCAGCACGCCTCGGTGTCCGGGTGGCCGTCGACGACCTCGACCGGCCCGTCGCCGGAGGCCGCGCCGTTGCGGACCCGGTAGACGAGGACGCCCTCGGTGCAGGTGTCGCGGTCGTTGCCGGTCGCCGCGCGGGCCTCGATCGCGAGGACGCTGTCCTCGCCGGTGCGGACGACGGCGAGCCGGGTCCCGACGGTGCCGCCGGCGGCCGGCGCGGCGGCGACCGGCTCCAGGCTCACCGTGTGGGTGCCGGGGCCGCGGACGCAGGTCACCTGGGAGCGGTCGAGCCAGCCCAGCTTCCACTTGTGCCAGGCGAGGAGGTCGGGGGCGAGGCCGAACTGGCTGCCCATGACGTCCCAGTCGCCCACATAGGTGTCCCAGTCGCCCTTGCCGTCCACCGGCCGGTGGTAGAGGTCCGGCAGGTCGAAGACGTGCCCGGTCTCGTGGGCGAGCACGTTGCGGTCCGGCGGGTGCCGCTCGAAGACCGTGACCACCCGCCTGATCTCGGTGCCGTCCGCCTCCAGCGGGTGCTCCAGGTTCACCACCTTGGTGGCGTCGGAGTCCACCCCGGGCGCGTCCGGGTCGGCGACCAGGTAGACCACGTCGTAGCGGGAGAAGTCGACGGAGGCGTCGGCCGCCTTCACCGCGTCGCGGAGATAGGCCGCGCGGTGCTCGGCGTCCCAGTCCCGCCGTATCGCGTACGCGGTGGACGCCCTCGGCATCCGGGTCCAGCCGGGCTGGGCGTGGGTGCGCAGGGTGAAGCGCCCGTAGGAGGCCCGCTCGAAGAACCGGGCCGTGCCGGGGAAGTGGTCGGCGGTCAGCTCGGCCGGGCTGGTCAGCGGCGTGGAGTCCGGGAAGGACAGGAAGATCATGACCGCGTCGAGGGTCCTGGTGGGCCGGGGGTAGGCCCGGTTCCAGGTGTCGAGGCCGAGCGAGTGGTGGGCGGCGGTACGGGGCAGGGCGCAGGGCCCGGCCGAGGGCGCGGCGACGGCGGGGCCCGCCACGAGGCCGGTCGTGGCGAGCGCCGCGAGGGAGGTGAAGGCCGCCGCCCCCGCGCGCAGGCGCGGACGCGGTGCTCCTCCGGACACTCCCGCGGGCACTCCCCCGGGTGGCTGCTGACCCCTCACGTGGACCTCCGGCTCCGGAATGCGCGACACCTCACCCACCTTGTGATGGTTTGCCAGGTTTCGCACCTTTCCGCTGCCCCGGTCGGGTGAGCGGGACCCGCCGGGTCGACGCGACACGGACGCGCGGCGGCTCACGGAAAGTCACATTCGGTCAGGGTGTCGTCGGCCCGTGTCAGACCCGCGCAGAAACGATCGGGCGAGGGCATCGGAGGGGCGGTTCCGGGCACCGCGCGGGCCCGCCGCCGGGCCCCGGAGCTGGAACGGCCCCCGGCCAGCCTCTATGATCGGCACACTTTCCCTGGCCGACCATTCCGACCACATCTGTACGGCCCGAACGCAGTACGGGAGCGAGCGGTGAGCGGAACCCCCGAAGAACCGGTGCACCCGTCGGCCGAGCCCGCGCTCACGGAGCGTCACCCGTCCGAACTCCGCGACCGCTCCGCCGCCTTCCGCGCGGCCCGGCTCGCGATGGCCCTGGTCGACCAGGACGGCACCGTGGTCGCCGCCAACGACTCGCTCGCCGCCCTCCTCGGCACCGAGCCCGCCGCCCTGCGCGAGCAGGCCGCCGCCGACCTCGTCGACCTCGCCTCCGACGGGCGCACCTGGCACGCGTACCGCGAGGTGCTGCGCGGCCGGCGCTCCCGCTTCCGCTGCACCCGCCGCCTCAAGCACCCCGACGGGCGCTCCCTGTGGGCCGAGGTCACGGTCGCCCCGCTGCCCGACAGCCCCAGGGTGCTGCTCTCGGTCGCCGACGTCAGCGAGCGCCGCGAGCTCCAGGCCCGGCTCCGCCACCTCCAGATGCACGACCCGGTCACCCGGCTGCCCAACCGCGCCCTCTTCTTCGAGCGCCTCACCACCGCGCTGGAGAGCGCCGCCCTCGACGTCGAGGAGGGCGACCCGCGCGAGCACCGGGACCCCTCGCGCCGGTCGTACCGGTCGTACCGGCATGGCGGAACAGGGCGGATCGGCATCTGCTACCTCGACCTGGACGGCTTCAAGGCCGTCAACGACACCCTCGGCCACCGGGTCGGCGACCGGCTGCTCGCCGCCGTCGCCGACCGGCTCACCGAGTGCGCCGACCAGTACGGCTACACCCGCGGCGGCGGGCACCTCGTCGCCCGGCTCGGCGGCGACGAGTTCGCCATCCTGGTGGAGGACTCCACCGGCACCGAGCAGCTCGCGGACCTCGCCCGGTCGGTGCTGGCCGCGCTCCAGCGCCCCTTCGACCTGGCCGGGCAGCGGCTCTCCGTCTCCGCCTCCATCGGCGTCGTCGAGCGGACCGCCCACGGCTCGACCGCCACCTGCCTGATGCAGGCCGCCGACACCACGCTGTACTGGGCCAAGGCCGACGGGAAGGGCCGCTGGACGCTCTTCGACCCCGAGCGCAACGCCCACCGGATGACCCGGCAGGCCCTCAGCTCCACGCTGCGCCCGGCCGTGGAGCGCGGCGAGTTCACGCTGGAGTACCAGCCGCTGGTGGACCTCTCCGACGGGGCGGTGCGCGGGGTCGAGGCGCTGGTGCGCTGGAACCACCCGCGGTTCGGCACGCTGGCGCCGAATCGGTTCGTCGGGATCGCCGAGGAGGACGGCTCCATCGTCGAGCTCGGGCGCTGGGTCCTGGAGACCGCCTGCCGCCAGGCCCGGCAGTGGCAGAAGGACCACCCGGGCGACCGGCCGATCTTCGTCAGCGTGAACGTGGCGGTGCGGCAGGTCTGGGACTCGGACCTGGTCGCCGACGTCGCCGGGATCCTCGCCGAGACCGGGCTCGCGCCCCATCTGCTCCAGCTGGAGCTCACCGAGTCCGCGGTGATGGGCTCGGCGGGCCGGCCGCTCCAGGCGCTCCAGGCGCTCAGCGACATGGGGGTGCGGATCGCCATCGACGACTTCGGCACCGGCTATTCGAACCTGGCCTATCTGAGCCGGCTGCCCGTCTCGGTGCTGAAGCTGGACGGCTCCTTCGTCCGCGGCTTCCAGGACGAGGCGCACGCCAACCCGGCGGACGAGCTGATCGTGGAGGCGCTGGTCCAGCTGGCCCACCGCCTCGGGCTCACGGTCACCGCCGAGTGCGTGGAGACCTCGGGGCAGGCCACCCGGCTGCGCCGGATCGGCTGCGACACCGGGCAGGGCTGGCTCTACTCGCGGCCGGTGGCCCCGGACCGTATCGCCGAGCTGATCGGGGTCGCGCCGCTGCCGGTGTGACCCCGCCGCCCGGTGTCCGGGCATGGAACTGCCCCCGGCCGGAGGGACATTCCGGGCGGGGGCAGTGGTTCATGAGGGGTGGTGACTCAGGCGGGCCCTAGCAGGCGCCCTGGTCCTTCCAGACGCCCCAGTCGCCGGTCGTGCCCGGCTCCTCGTTCTGCGTCCACCACTGGGCGAGCCACTTGCGGCCCTTGTGGGAGACGGTCGAGCCGCCGGTGTAGACGGTGCCGGCCACGTACGCCGGGGCGGTGCAGCCGGTCGGCGGCGTCGTCGGAGGCGTGGTGGGCGGGGTGGTCGGGGGCGTCGTCGGCGGGGTCGTGGGCGGGGTGGTCGGCGGCGTCGTGGGCGGCGTCGTCGGGGTGGTCGGCGAGGAGCCGACGGCCGTCACGATCTGGTTGAAGAGCGTGGCGTTCGCGTCGAGGCCGAGCAGCGAGTACATCATCGCGCCGGCGAGACCGCGCTGGTGGGCGTAGTCGGCACGGGCCTGGATGGTGCGCTGGTCGAGGCCGGTGAAGAACTCGCCGTCCTTGTAGAAGTACGCGGACTTGGCCTGGTCGTCCCAGAAGGTCGTGGCCGGGTTGTCGACGATGCCGCCGAGCTCCTTGTAGTGCGCGATGCCCGGCTGCTGGCTCAGCGGACGGGCGCCGGAGCCGCCGGTGGCGGGCTGGGCGAGGCCGTTGGTGGTGCCGGCGGGCACGCCCTTCCAGCCGCGGTAGTAGAACTCGTAGCCCAGGGTCAGCTTGTTGGCGGGGAAGCCGCCGGTGATGCCGTAGGCGGGCTTGCCGTCGATCCAGGAGTCGATGGCGTTGTCGATCGAGTACTTCTCGGTGCCCGGCTTGATCGCGTCGGTCGGGTCGTTCGTACCGGAGTACAGCGGGGACTGGTGGTACGTCGGCCCGTCGCCGTCCCAGGCGCCGTGCATGTCGTACGTCATGATGTTCGCGTAGTCGAGGTACGCGCCGATCTTGTCCGTCTCGATGTACTTGATCTTGTCCTGGCCGGCCGGCAGGGCGGCGGTCAGCAGGTACTTCTTGCCGCCGTTGGCGGTGCCGTACGCGTCGAGCTGCTTGCGGAACTCGGCGAGCAGGAGGGTGAAGTTCTGCTTGTCCTCGGGGGCGTAGTGGTTGCCGAGGTGGCCGCCGTCCGAGCCCGGGTACTCCCAGTCGATGTCGATGCCGTCGAAGATGCCGGCCGCGGTGCCGGGGCCGCCGAAGCCGCCCTCCACCGGGAGGTCGCCCTGGATGTACTGCTTGATGCAGGAGGCGACCAGCTTCTTGCGGCTCGCGTCGGTCTTGGCCGCGTCCGAGAAGTACTTGGAGTAGGTCCAGCCGCCCAGCGAGATGTTGATCTTCAGGTTGGGGTGCTTCGCCTTCAGTTCCTTGAACTGGTTGAAGACGCCCACGATCGGCTGGTCCCACTTGTCGGCCACGCCGTCGACGCTGTCCGCGGCCGAGAAGGACTTCTGGTAGTCCGCGTACGAGTCGCCCGCGCCGTCACCGGCGTTGGGGTTGTTGTCGTCGCCCGCGGCCTTGTTGGCCTGGAAACAGGTGAGGTCGGTCGGGTGGATGTTCCCGAACGAGTAGTTGATGATGTCCAGCTTGGCCGCGATGCCGCGGGTGTCCAGGTGCTTGGGGTAGAACGCGTTTCCGTACACGCTCCACTGGTCGTAGTAGGCGATCTTCACGCCGCCCGTCGACGGAGCGGAGGCGGCGCCTGCGGCGGCCTGTGCGGAACCGAGGCCGACGGTGGCGGCGAGGGCGCCGGCGGCGAGGGCGGAGCTGAGAAGTGCTGCGATCACTGTTCTGCGGGGGTGCACGTGCGGCCTCCGGGTGGGATGGCGGTACGGAAGTTGGAGCAGTGATATCCGGCGTATGAACAGCGCGTCAATGGTCTGAACCAGATTGAGGACTAGACCAATTGGCGCGTGAAAGCCCTCGTCAGCGACGTCCGGGAAGCCCGCAGCACAAAACGGAACCGCTCGCCACCACATGTGACGAGCGGTTTAAGGTTCACTTAGGGATCGACCGTCCGGTCGTTCGGAACGGAACCAACGGCCGTAAGGTCTCCAGGTTTTACTCTCCCGTCGACAGCTCCGGGAGCCCGTACGCGTCCGCGATCAGCTCGTAGCTGCGCACCCGCGCGTCCCCGCCGTGGGCGTTGGCGGTGATCATCAGCTCGTCCGCGCCGGTCCGCTTCCGCAGCCCGTCGAGCCCCTCGCGCACCTCGTCCGCCGTGCCGTGCACGACGTTCCCCAGCCAGGAGTCGACGAACTCCCGCTCGGGCGCGCTGAAGTCGTACGCCTCCGCCTCCTCCGGCGTCGGGATGAGCCCCGGCCGCCCGGTACGCAGCCGCAGCATCGACAGCGCCCCGGTCAGCACCTGCCGGCGGGCCTCCTTCGGGTCGTCGGCGGCGAGCGCGGCCACCCCGATCAGCGCGTACGGCGCGTCGAGCACCGCCGAGGGCCGGAAGGAGTCCCGGTAGAGGTCGAGCGCGGGGATGGTGTTGTGCGCCGAGAAGTGGTGGGCGAAGGCGAAGGGCAGCCCGAGCGCCCCGGCCAGCCGCGCGCTGAAGCCGGAGGAGCCCAGCAGCCAGACCGGCGGGCGCCCCTTCGGCCCCTGCACCGGCCCGGGTACGGCGTGGATGCGGGCGTACGGGTGCCCGTCCGGGAAGTCGTCGTCGAGGAACCGCACCAGCTCGCTGAGCTGCTGCGGGAAGTCATCCCCAAGCTCTCGGCTTCGCTCGAGCAGGGGAGACCCCAATGCGCCCTCGTTGAGCCGGTCGCTCCGCCGCAGCGCCGCCGCCGTGGCGCCGTCGGTGCCGGGCGCGCGGCCCAGCCCGAGGTCGACCCGGCCCGGGGCCAGCGCCTCCAGGGTGCCGAACTGCTCGGCGATCACCAGCGGGGCGTGGTTGGGCAGCATCACGCCGCCGGAGCCGAGCCGGATGCGGCGGGTGTGGGCGGCCAGGTGGGCCAGGATCACGGCGGGCGAGGAGGAGGCGACACCCGGCATCGAGTGGTGCTCGGCCACCCAGTGCCGGTGGTAGCCGCGCCGCTCCGCGAGCCGGCTGATCTCCACGCTGGTCGCCAGCGCCTGGCTCGCGGTGCGCCCGCTGCCGACGGTGACGAGATCCAGTACGGACAGCGGTACGGGCGCGGTGCCCCGCGCCTCTCCTCGAATCGCGTCGCTCACCGTGGGCGGCCTTTCTGCGCGGGGTCGTCTGTACGGGGAGGGACAACAGGAGGGTGTCTCCGGTTATTCCGGCCATGGCCGACTTCCGTCGTCCCGGGATCCCCTGTGACCTCGTACGCCCCTCGACACCCGCCCCGGACGCCCCCGGAGCGCTCTCGCGGGGCTCATCAGGGCCCCCACCGGGGCCCCGGTCCGAAAAAATCTTCATGTCCGGAACGGTCCGAACGCCCGTGCGGGAACCTTCCCGCACCGTCCTGACCTCAGTTTCTCCCCCAGGGCTGTGACTCTGGCATATGCCAGAGTGATGCGCCCCAGCGTATGGCGCCCAAGCACCGCATCAATCTCGCCAACAGCCGCCCCGTACCGGGCCCTTGGCGGCTATCGTGGTACGGAAGCTAGCGGTCACAACCTGGTAGGGGGAAACCGTGGCGCTGAAGCCCGAGCCCACCGCGCCGTTCCACTCGGTGCAATACGCGCTGCGCGTGCTGGAGACGGTCTCACGGCACGGCGGCGGCGTGTCGGACGTGCAGATCGCACGGGAGACCGGCCTGCCCGTCGCCCATCTGGCGTCCCTGCTCCTGATGCTCAGGCGCGAGGGATACGTGGAGCAGGTCTCCGACGGCGCCTACGTCATCGGCGACTCCCTGGTCCTCCTCGGCTCCGGCATGACCCGCCGCGAGGCCCTGGAGCTCAAGCTCCAGGAGACCCTGACCGAGCTGCGCGACTCGGTCGGCGCCGCCGTCTACATCAGCCGGTACATCGACGGCGAGGTGAAGATCACCCAGTTCGCCGACGGCCCGCGCACCCCGAAGGTCAACGAGTGGGTGGACTTCCGCTCCGCCGCCCACGCGAGCGCCGTCGGCAAGTGCCTGCTGACCCAGCTCGACCAGAACGGGCGCCGCGACCACCTCTCCCGGCACAAGATCGCCCGGCTGACCTCCCGGACGATCACCAACGAGAAGGTGCTGTTCTCCAAGCTGGACAGCCAGCCGCCGACCGTCCCGGTGCTCGACCTCCAGGAGTACGCGGTGGGCACGGTCTGCGCCGCCGTGCCGCTGACGGCGGGCTCGACCATGGGCTGCCTCGCGCTCTCACTGCCGATCGAGCACGCGCACCGGCTGCGCTCGGCGGCCGACACGCTGAACCGGCGGGCCGCGCCGGTGGTGCTGTCGCTGGCGATCTGACCGGCGCCCCGGCCGGCCGCCCGACGGGCTGCCCGGGGAGTGCTCCGGCCGTGGTCGGGAGCACCCCTCGGGACCAGGTAGTATTTTCTCTGTCAGCAAGCGCCGCTAGCTCAGTTGGTTAGAGCAGCTGACTCTTAATCAGCGGGTCCGGGGTTCGAGTCCCTGGCGGCGCACCGACAGAGAAAGGCCCCTCGCGAAAGCGAGGGGCCTTTCTTCTTTGCCCAGGAGCCCCGCGCGGGCCCGCCGCCCCGCCTCACGCCCGCAGGTAGGCGAGGACCGCGAGGACCCGGCGGTGGGTGTCCTCGGCGGGCGGCAGCTCCAGCTTGGCCAGGATGTTGCCGATGTGCTTGCCGACCGCCGCCTCCGTGACGACCAGCCGGCGGGCGATCGCCCCGTTGGAGTGCCCCTCCGCGACCAGGCCCAGGACCTCCCGCTCGCGCGGGGTCAGCGCCGCCAGCGGGTCGCGGTGCCGGCGCAGCAGCTGCCGTACGACCTCCGGGTCGACGACCGTGCCGCCGTCCGCGACCCGGACCAGCGCGTCCAGGAACTCCTCGACCTGGCCGACCCGGTCCTTGAGCAGATAGCCGACACCGGTGCCGTCCCCCGCGTCGAGGAGGTCGGCGGCGTAGCTGCGCTGCACGTACTGGCTGAGCACCAGCACCGGCAGCCCCGGGCGCTCGGCGCGCAGGGCGACCGCCGCGCGCAGCCCCTCGTCCTGGAAGTCCGGGGGCATCCGTACGTCGGTCACCACGATGTCCGGGTCGTGCGCGGCGACGGCGGCGCGCAGGGCGGTGGCGTCGCCGACCGCCGCGACCACCTCGTGGCCGAAGCGGGCCAGCAGCCCGATCAGTCCCTCGCGGAGGAGGACGCCGTCCTCGGCGAGGACGACGCGGAGCGAACGCCGCACGGGATCTCCACTCGTAGCACGGTCGGCCCGCCGGGCGGGCTGGTCAGCGAAAGTGTGCCATCGAGCACCGCGAGCCGGTCGCCGAGCCCGGTCAGCCCGCTCCCCCGGGCCGGATCGGCCCCGCCGCGCCCGTCGTCCTCGACGGTGAGCCGGAGCCGCCCGTCCGTGTGGTGGGCGGTGAGCCGGGAGCGGGTGGCGCCGCTGTGCCGGGCGAGGTTGGCGAGGGCCTCGCGGGCGGCGAAGTAGGCGGCGCTCTCGACCGGGGCGGGCAGGCGCGGGAGGGCGTCGGCGCGGACGTCGACCGGGACCGGCGAGCGGTCGGCCGCGTCCGCGAGGGCCTCGGTGAGCCCGTAGTCGGCGAGGACCTGCGGGTGGATGCCGTGGATCAGCTCGCGCAGCTCGGTCAGGACCTGCCCTGCCTCCGCGTGCGCCTTGGCGAGCTGCTCGGCGAGCGGGCCCGGCGGGGCGTCGTAGCGGGCGAGGCCGAGGGTCATGGTGAGGGCGACGAGGCGTTGCTGGGCGCCGTCGTGGAGGTCCCGTTCGATCCGGCGCCGCTCGGCCTCGAAGGCGGCGGCGAGCCGGGCGCGGGAGGCGGTGACCTCGCCGATCCGGTCCCGCAGCTCGGCCTCGCGCGGGGCGAGCAGGGCGCGGGCGAGGGCGGCGCGGGCCCCGGCGAGGGCGGTGAGCGGGTAGAGCAGGAGCGGCAGCAGGACGAGGCCGAGCAGGGCGGCGGCGCCCGCCTGCGGGTAGGAGGTGACGAGGAACGCCTTGACCACCTTCGCCTCCTCGCCGCCGGACGCGGCGAGCTGGACGGGGGCGCCGAGCAGCGCGGCGGGCAGGCCGAGGCCGACGGCGAGCGCGATCAGGTCGAGCGGCCAGAGCACGGTGGCGAGCAGCACCGCGTACCCGAGCTCCCGCCAGGTGGCCTGCTCGCGCGCCCGGACCCGGAGCCAGGCGGCCAGGCCCGGTGTGTCGGGGACCCGGTGCGGGTCGGCGGCCGGGTCCCGGTCCAGGAGCAGCAGCCGGCGGCGCTCCAGGCCGCCGAGGGCGACCCCGGCGAGGAGCAGCAGCGGCAGCCCGAGCAGGACGAGCGAGAAGCCGACGAGCAGGACGAGGACGAGCAGGGCGAGCGCCCCGAGGACGGCGCCGGACGCGAGATAGCCGACGGCCCGCCAGGGCCAGCCGGTCAGCACGAATCGCCGGGGCCGGGCCAGCGCCTGCCAGGGGGTACGGGGCTCCATGACGGCCACGGTAGGCGGGGGCGCGGGGGCGGGGCCATGGGTGTGGGGGGTGTACGGGGGGTGGGGCTGGGGCTACCTCGGCGGGGCGCCGGGGGCGGGGCTTTCCGGTGGCGCCTCAGCCCGGATACGTACCAGCCCGGATACGCATCAGCCCGGATACGCATCAGCCCGATACGTACCAGCCGGATACGTACCAGCCGGATGCGTATCAGCCCGGGAACTCCCGCCCCCGGGCCGCGTACTGGGCGCGCAGGGTCTCGCGGGCGGCCGGGGTCAGGGGTTCGTACGGGGCGGTCGGGGTGGGGCGCCACCAGGTGGGGTCGGGGGAGGTCAGGGCGGTGCGGCGGAGGGCCACGCGGTGGATCTTGTTCGTGGCGGTGAGGGGGAGTTCGGGGACCACCCGGACGTAGCGGGGCGGCATCTTGGTGCCGAGGTCCCGCTGGGCGGCCAGGAAGGCGGCGAAGGCGGCCGGGTCGAAGGCGGCGCCGGGGCGCAGGGCGAGCGCGGCCATCACCTGGTCTCCGGCGGCCGGGTCGGGGACGGCGTACACGGCGACTCCGGCGGCCCGGTCCCAGCGGGCCAGGATGTTCTCGATCATGGCGGCGGCGAGGTTCTCGCTGTCGACGCGGAGTCGGTCGTCGGTGCGGCCCGCGAAGTAGAGGAAGCCGTCCGTGTCGCGGTAGAAGAGGTCGCCGGTCCAGTACCAGCCGTCGCGGAGCCGGGCGGCCTGGGCCTCGGGGTTGCGCCAGTAGCCCTCGAAGGGGTTGCGGCCCCGGTTGACCAGCTCGCCGACGGCATCGTCGGCGTTGAGCAGGGCGCCGGCCGGGGAGAAGCGGGCCGGGGGGCATTCGCGGCGGGTCTCCGGGTCGACCACGGCCAGGTCGTCGGCGGGGGCGGCGCGGCCGATCGCGCCGGGCGGGGTGCCGGGGGTGCGCTGGATGGCGGCGCCGCCCTCGGAGGAGCCGTACCCCTCGACGAGCCGGGCGCCGAACCGCGCCTCGAAGCGGGCCGCGTCGACGGCGCCCGCCTCCGTGCCGAAGCCGATCCGGACGGCGTGGTCGCGGTCGTGCGGGGTCTCGGGGGTGGCGAGGAGGTACTGGACGGCGCGGCCCACGTACGTGAAGTAGGTGGCGCCGAAGGCCCGGACGTCGGGGAGGAAGCGGGAGGCGGAGAAGCGGGCGCGCAGGGCGATCCCGGCGCCCGCGACGAGCGCGGGGGCCCAGTCGGCGATGACCGCGTTGCCGTGGAACATCGGCATGCAGATGTAGTGGGTGTCCTCGGCGCGTATCCCGAAGTGGGAGACGAGCGAGCCGCCCGCGGCGGCGAGCCGGCCCTGGGAGCAGACGGCCGCCTTGGGGGCGCCGGTGGAGCCGGAGGTGAAGGAGAGCAGGAGGCGGCTGTCGGGGCGCACGGGGCGGAGGGGGACGAGGTCGTCCGGGGTGGCGGCCGTGTAGGGGGCGAGGAGGGCCTCGTACGCCTCGGTGTCGGTGACCAGGATCCGCAGGCCGGGCAGGGCGAGCCCGTCGAGGAGCGGGAGGTGGGCGCGCCGGGTGATCAGGACCCGGCACTCGGTGTGCCGGATGTCCCGGGCGAGTTCGGCGCCGCGCCGGGTGGGGTTGATCCCGGCGACGGCGGCCCCCGCGAGGGCCGCCGCGCCGAGCCAGAGCGGGTACTCCGGTGTGTTGTCGAGCAGCAGGCCGAGGTGCGGCTCACACCCCGGCCGGTCGGGCATCAGCTCCGTGAGCAGCGCCGCGCGCGCGGCGGCGCCGGCGGCGACCTGGTGGTGGGTGAGGGTGGTGTGCTCGTCCCTCAGTCCGGTCCGCTGGTCGTCCCACTGGCGTCGTACGAGCTCCGCGACGGTCCCCATGGGGGCGGATGCTAACTGACGCTACGTCAGAACTGAACGTCCGAGCACGCGTAGAAGGCGTTCCCGGTGTCGGCGACCGTCCACACGGCCAGGATGACGCCGCGCCCGGTCTTGCCCGCCGGGATGGTCCCGGAGTGCGAGAGGGTGGCCGGCGGCTGCTGGCTGTTGTACGGGACCACCAGGAAGGGCTGGGCGTCGAGGTCGGCCCTGGTCAGGGCCTTGGTCCCGGTCCAGCCGTTCTTGGTGACGTAGTAGCGGAAGTCCGTGGTCGCGTGGCGGGCCGTGAACTGCCAGCGGAAGGTGTAGCTCTGGCCCGCGGTGACCTTGGTGGTGGGCCAGGCGCCGCCGCGGGGGTCGTCGAGCTGCGAGAAGCGGGAGTTCCCGCCCGCGCAGATCTTCCCGTCGGCGGGGCCCGCGGCCGGGAAGCCCTTGAGCCCCTCGACCGACTGCGGCTCCCACTGGATGTCGCCGCAGTTCTTCACCGTGCCGTTGGCACAGAGTTTCTGGCGGCTGATCGGCGAGTCGGTGTAGCCGTGACTGCTCGCACTGGTGGTGGCGAAGAGGGAGGCGGCGGCGATGCCGAGCGCCACGGCCGCCACTCCTGTCTTTTTGCGCATAGCTTCGCTCCAGGAGAACGTGGGGGAGTTCTGTGGGTCGTGCTGCACGCGTGCGGTGACACTGATGCCGGTCTAGACCAAGTACCAAGGTATGGCCGGAAGTTGAGCATGTCCATACCAATGAGCGAGGGTCACGCGCCCTCCCCCGCGCCCGTGCGGCCCGTGTAGAACGCGACCGTCAGGTCCTTCACCAGCGCCTTGCGCTCGTAGTCGTCGAGCTCGACCAGACCACGGGAGGTCAGCCGGTGGACCACGTCGTCCACCGCGTCCACGACCGAGGTCAGGACGCTGTCCCGGTGCTTCGCGTCGATCGCCGCGATCCGGCGGCGGCGCATCGCGGCGGCGACCTCCGGGGCGTACTCGATCCGGGTCGGCTGCGCCGAGAAGACGTCGATGCCGACCGGGGCGCACTCCGCCGACAGCATCCGGGTCAGCGCCTCGCCGACCGCCTCCGCGTCCCGGAGGGTCGGCGCGTCCTCGTGGAAGGCGTCGGCCGGGAGCTGGCTGAGCACCCGGGCCATCGCCGCCTCGACCTGCTCGCGCAGGTACTCCTCGTGCCGGGCCACGCCGAGGGCGGCGCGGACCGTGTCCCGGATCCGCCACACGACGAGGACGACGACGTCCAGCGCCGTGCCCTTCGCGTCGACGGCGGGCAGCGGCTCGCTGCGCCAGTGCCGCAGCCGCACGTCGACGCGGCGGCGCAGCAGCAGCGGGCTCACCCAGAGCAGTCCGGTGCGGCGGACGGTCCCCCGGTAGTCGCCGAACAGGGTCAGGACCAGGGCGTAGCCGACCCGGCCGCGGCCGAGGCCGCCGAGGAAGAAGAGCGTGAGGAGCACGCCGAGGGCCAGCAGGCCCCACTGGCCGAGGTGGATCCCGTGGTACGGGCGTGAGGGCAGCCGCAGCATCCGCGCGGCCTCCTCGGGGACGGCCCCCGTCCACCACACCAGGGCCGCGCACCCCGCGAGCGCGAGGGCGCCGCCGGCCACGCCGACCCAGCCCGGCAGCACCGGACCCGGCCGCTCCACGAGCTGGGGGTCGGCGGTCGGGGCGGGCCGCGCGGGCGTCCGGGCGGGCGCGGGGACCGCCGCCGCGCCCCGCGGGGCGGGCTTGTGCGCGGGCGCCTTCGGCTTGGGTACGGGAACGGTCGCGGGGCCCCCGTCGTCGGCCCCGTCCGCCTCCTCGCGGAACAGCAGGTGCACGGGGATGGACCCGGTGGTCTCGGCCCCGATGACGTTGCGCCGCCGCGTCACGGGAGGCCGCGGGGCCACGGCGGGCGAGGCGGCGACGGGCACGGCGATCCCCTTGACCTGCGCCCCGGCGATCCACCCGAAGTCGACTCCGGTGTCGGGGGCGGGCGGCTTTCCGGCGGGGGCGCCGCCCGGGGCTTGGCGGGGGTTGCGGAGGGATGTGCGGTCGAGGCGGACGGGGGGTGGGGGGGTGGCCGGGGTGGCCTTGCCGTCGCCTTCGCCGTCGCTGCGCGGTTGCGCGGGGGTGGGCTTGCCTTCGCCCTCGCCCTCGCCCTCGCTGCGCGGTTGCGCGGGGGTGGGGGTCGGAGACGCCGGGGGCGCGGGGGTGGCCGGGGTGGCCTTGCCGTCGCCTTCGCCCTCGCTGCGCGGTTGCGCGGGGGTGGGGGTCGGATCCGCCGGGGGCGCGGGGGCCGCCGGGGCGGCCGGGGGCGTGGGGGCGGTTGGGGCCGTCAGGCCCACCGGGGCCACCGGGGTGGCGCGGGGCGCCGGGGCGGCGTGCGGCGGCCGGGCGGGTGTGTCCGCCGGGACGGGCTGGGTGGCGCGGGGCGCCGGGGCGGCGTGCGGCGGCCGGCCGGGCGCGTCCGCCGGGGCAGGCTGGGACGCCAGCGCGGGCGGAGTCGTCAGACCCGACGAGGCCACCGGGGTAGCCCGGGGCGCCGAGGCGGGCGCGTCCGTCGGCGCGGCCAGCGGCTGGGGTGCCCGGGCCGCCGGAGTGGTCGGGGCCGTCCCGGCCGGGGGGACCTGCGGGGTGGCCGGCCCCGCCGGAGTGGTCGGCGCCATCGAAGCCGCCCGGGCCCTCGGGCCCATCGCGCCGGTCGCGGGCGCCGAGGCCGCCGGCTCCGTACGAGTCGCCTGGCCCGCCGAGGCCGCCGGAACGCCAGAAGCCGCCGCATCTACCGCGCCGGTCGAGGGCGGCGCCGAGGCGGCCCGCTCGGCCCGAGGCGCTTGGGCGCCCGCGCCGGGGGCGCCCACCGGAGCTACCGGGGCACGTTGCCCCGCCGGGCCCGTCGCGGGCACCGACGCGGCGAGCCCCGTCCGGGTCACCGGGCCCCCGGTGCCGACCGAGGCCGCCGAGGCCATCAGCCCCGCCTGGGGTGTCTGGGCCCCCGGTGCCGCCGCGCCGGGCGCGGACATCGAGGGGGTCAGCCCTGTCTGGGCCGCCGGACCCGCCGAAGGCACGGAGCCGGCCGCCTCCGACGCGGGCGCCGCCGCTGCCTCCGAAGTCCCCGGCGCCGTCTGGGCCGTCGGCCCCACGCCGGACGGCGAGCCCGTCGAAGCCACCGGCCCCACCGGGGCCGTGAAGCCCGCCAGGCCCGCGCCGGACGGCGAACCCGCCGAGACCACCGGCCCCACCGGGGCCGTGAAGCCCGCCA